>JAGKWY010000166.1 GCA_021151625.1 Gammaproteobacteria bacterium
CTCTTCACGTCGTATCGTGTTCATGGCATCTACCGAAGGTGGTGTGGAAATTGAAAAAGTTGCGCACGACACTCCAGAAAAAATTCTGAAAGTTGCTGTTGATCCGCTGGTAGGTGCTCAACCATTCCAGGGTCGTGATCTGGCTTTCAAACTCGGTTTGGAAGGCAAGCAAATTAACCAATTCGTGAAGATTTTCTTAGGTCTTGCGCAATTGTTTAAAGAGAAAGATTTGGCTTTGCTGGAAGTTAACCCATTGGTTATCACTCCAGCGGGCGATTTGCATTGCCTGGATGCCAAGTTGGTAATCGACGGCAACGCTCTGTACCGTCATCCAGAACTGAAAGCAATGCAAGATCCATCACAAGAAGATGCGCGTGAAGCTCATGCTGCTGCTTGGGAACTGAACTACGTTGCTCTGGGTGGTGATATCGGTTGTATGGTTAACGGCGCTGGTTTGGCGATGGGCACCATGGACATCGTTAAACTGCACGGCGGTCAACCTGCCAACTTCCTCGACGTAGGTGGTGGTGCGACCAAAGAGCGCGTAGTTGAAGCGTTCAAAATCATTCTGTCTGATGACGCGGTGAAAGCTGTATTCATCAACATCTTCGGCGGTATCGTACGTTGCGACATGATCGCAGAAGGCGTAATCGGTGCGGTTAAAGAAGTAGGCGTGAAAGTACCTGTTGTTGTTCGTCTGCAAGGTAACAATGCTGAGCTGGGCGCTAAAGTGCTGGGCGAAAGCGGCCTGAACATCATTGCCGATACCGACTTGACTGGCGCTGCCAAGAAAGTTGTTGCAGCTGCTGCGAATCAATAAGGGGCGAAGAACATGAGCGTTTTAATTAACAAAGACACCAAAGTAATTTGCCAGGGTTTCACCGGTGCGCAAGGTACTTTCCACTCTGAACAAGCGATTGCTTACGGCACCAAAATGGTTGGTGGTGTAACTCCAGGTAAGGGTGGTCAAACTCACCTCGGCTTGCCAGTGTTCAACACTGTTGCTGAAGCAGTTGCTGCTACTGGTGCTGATGCATCAGTAATCTACGTTCCGGCTCCTTTCTGTAAAGACTCAATCCTTGAAGCAGCCAACGGCGGCATCAAGTTGATCGTATGTATTACTGAAGGTATCCCGACTCTCGATATGCTTGACGCAAAAGTGAAGTGTGACGAGTTGGGCGTGCGTTTGATTGGCCCTAACTGCCCAGGTGTCATCACTCCGGGCGAGTGCAAAATCGGCATTATGCCAGGCCACATCCACAAGCCAGGTAAAGTAGGTATCGTTTCACGTTCAGGTACTTTGACTTATGAAGCTGTGAAACAAACTACCGATTACGGTTTCGGCCAATCTACTTGCGTAGGTATTGGTGGTGACCCAATCCCAGGCTCCAACTTCATCGACATCCTGAAGTTGTTCCAGGCCGACCCACAAACCGAAGCGATCGTAATGATCGGTGAGATCGGTGGTTCTGCAGAAGAAGAAGCTGCAGCATTCATCAAAGCTAACGTGACCAAACCTGTTGTGTCTTACATTGCTGGTGTAACCGCACCTGCTGGTAAGCGCATGGGTCACGCTGGTGCGATTATTTCTGGCGGTAAAGGTACTGCTGACGAGAAATTTGCTGCACTGGAAATCTATCGCGTGCGATGAATTTCATCTAGGTTTTCACCTTGCGTCTCCTGTCTGAATTTGCTGTGCGGCAAATACTCAGGGTAATGATTTCATGGAATCTGAATGGTGAACCACAATGACATATGCGCCCCACAGTAAGGATAATTCCAACCCGCAACATCAACAGCAAACGACAAAAGCAACTACGCAAACATTTTCCGATAGCCGCGAATCTACTTCGGCTTCATTACCACTGCAAGCCATGATGGCTAACAGCCCGCAGCAACAAAAATTGAAATCCGCCGCACAACTCACTGTCAGCAGCCCTGTGCTACAAAACCTGAATTCTGCCGCGCAAAGCTTTGCGAATAAATCTGAACCCATGCAGCGAATAGATGATGAAGAACCCCTGCAAGGTAAATTTGAAACTGAATCCGAACCCGCACAACTCGAAGCTGCTTCAGAAGCTCCCCGCCCAAACAATACTGGCTTACCGGATAATTTAAAATCAGGAATAGAAAATCTCTCCGGTATGAGTATGGATCACGTAAGGGTTCACTATAACTCCGACAAACCTGCGCAATTGCAAGCGCATGCCTACGCGCAGGGTGGCGAGATTCACGTCGCGCCGGGGCAGGAAAAACATTTACCCCATGAGGCTTGGCATGTGGTACAGCAGGCACAGGGTAGGGTGAAGCCTACGATGCAGATGAAAGGGGATGTGCAGATTAATGATGATGTGGGATTGGAGGCTGAGGCGGATTTGATGGGGGGACGTGCTATGAATAATTTATATGGCAAGGGAAGCGTTAGCTCAATTAATTTGGTTTACTCTCAAACTGCTACTCAGTTATTTAAGGTTCCTGAAGATTTAACGCAAATTAAGGATGATGTGTCAGAAATTGAGGGGCGTATTAAAGATAATAATGAAGATGGTGAGTTGCCTGGTGGTAATACCTGGGCGGATGAGACTCGAAGTGCGGTTCTCAGGAAATTGAATGAGTGGCACGCTTATGAATTGGCTTATAACAATGCAGACGTTGGTGATGATTTACCGGTATTTGGTGAGGATGTTGTTACCGAGCCAGATGTGGGAGTTCAGCATCCAAACGGCAAATGGACTAATGTTGTAGAAAATAAGTATGTATCAGGAGGCAGATCCCGGATCACTGAAAATGTGAAGGATGCAATAGGACAAATAAAATGTAGTAATCGATCAGCAAAATATTATGGTGATCTTTTTGCTCGCATACACTTGAGTGATAATACGAGAGAGGATTTAAGGGAGAATGGCACTTCTGGGGGAGATACTAAAATGATAAATGCGTGGAAGAACTATATGAATGCTTGCGCAAATCGAATATTAATGAAGAGCACAGTTAAATTAATTGTCATGAATCTTCCAGACAGGTTTAACGGGGAGGGGTACGATTTTGAGTGGGAAATAAATGTGAATTAATTAAAAGAGTCAAAATTGAATAGTATTTGCTTAAGTCTTTTCGGATAGCAAATTATGCAAAATACGTCGATCAGCTTGCAGCACCTAAATCCAGTCTACACTTAGGCATAAATACCCAAAGAGCCAAGTTATGCTGGAAATCACCGAATACACCAAATTCCTTATCGGCCTGTTGGCTATCGTCGATCCACTAGGCGCCATCCCGGTGTTTATCGCATTAACGGTTCATCAGAGTCACGAGCAGCAGGTTAAAACTTCTCGTCTTACGGTAATCTCTGTATTTGCTGCGTTAATGGTTGCCTTGTTAATTGGCGAATGGATTCTCTGGGCTTTCGGTATCAGCATTGACGCGTTTCGCTGTGCTGGCGGAATCATCTTATTGTTGATGGGGCTGACGATGTTGAAGTCCCGTGGGCATACCCCGGCAGATATAGAAGCCGCGCAAGATGAAACTATTGCCCTGGTTCCGTTAACCATGCCGCTACTCGCGGGGCCGGGCGCGATGAGTGCGGTGATTGTGTATGCGCACCAATCCAATTCGATCCTGCATTATGTGGCGATTACTGGCTGTATTTTATTGGTGAGTTGTTCGCTCTGGTTGTGTTTTAAATTCCTGCCCTGGTTTCGCCAGCATTTGAGCAAGCGCAGCATTGTGATGTCTACTCGGGTGATGGGGTTGTTGCTGACTGCTATCGCGGTGGAGTTTATTGCCGGAGGAATCAAGGGGTTGTTTCCGCAAATAGTTGGCGGATAACAACATCGCTAAAAAATGTTAAGCGCATGCCTTTATGGTCAATTGGCATCTATTATGTCTGCATAAATTAATAAATATTCCCGTCGGCAGTGGTTTGGTTAGTCCTTTTAGTTAAGCGTTATTACGCAATTAATAATAATTTTCTGATGTGCATTGGAAAAAGTAAAAGAGACCAACTATGTCCCTCATCAACCGTGTAGTTATTTTCCTGATATTCATCACTTTGCCCAATATCGGATTGGCTGATTCTTCTGTCCGTGAGCAGGCACTTCGCACCATGAAATCCGCCAGCCAATTTATGTTGGAAAAAGCCAGTTATCGCGGTGGATTCGTCTGGTCCTATTTGCCGGATTTCTCTCGTCAATGGGGGGAGTTGGAAGCGCGCCGCACCATGGTGTGGATGCAACCACCGGGCACATCGAGCGTAGGGCATTTAATGCTGGATGCCTATCATTCAACAGGTGATGAGTTTTATTATCAGGGCGCACAAAAAGTGGCGGCGGCCATTATTTTTGCGCAACACGCCAGTGGTGGATGGAATTATGTAGCTGATTATGCGGGTGAAGCATCGTTAAAAGACTGGTACGCGACAATTGGCAAAAATGCCTGGCGCTTGGAAGAATTCCAGCACTATTACGGCAATGCGACCTTTGATGATATGGGCACCGCAGAGGCTGCGAAATTTTTATTGCGGATGTATTTGGAGAAGCGCAATGAGCAGTATCGCGGGCCACTTTATAAAGCAATGAGTTTTGTACTCAATAGTCAATATCCCATCGGTGGTTGGCCGCAGCGCTTTCCGTTGATGTACGACCATCCTTATCCTGATCATCCCGATTACTCATCGTTTATTACTTTCAATGATGATGTTGCCGCAGAGAATATTGATTTCCTGTTGATGTGCTACCAAACACTGGGTGAAACTCGCGTGCGTGAGCCAATCATTCGCGCAATGAATGCATTTATTGTTACTCAACTTGGGCAACCACAACCCGGGTGGGCCTTGCAATACACCACTGAGTTACAACCCGCTGGAGCGCGTTCTTATGAGCCGCGTAGTTTGCATACGCCGACTACCGCAGAAAATATTTCGCAGCTGATTAAATTTTATCGCTTAACAGGAGAAACAAAATTTCTGGCGCGCATTCCTGAAGCGCTGGATTGGTTGGACTCGCTAAAGTTTTCTGATACTAAAACACTTGAAGGCCGAACTCATCCCGGGTTTGTTGAGCTGGGCACAGGTAAAGCGCTCTTCACTCACAGGCGAGGTTCTAATAGCGCGAATGGTGAATACTATGTGGATCATGTGCCGGGTAATATGCTTGCGCATTACAAATCCGCCGCAACAATTCCGGTCAGCGAATTACGTAAAGCCTATCAAGAGGTATTGGCGATTCCTGCCGCAGAAGTAAATCGTCATTCGCCTTTGCGTGAGTCGGTGCGAATGGCCCTGCCAAAATATTTCACGCTCGGTAAAGTGAGCTTTTCCGATCTGAATTTTCGCGCGCAAACAGAACGTGAGAACGCTCGTACTGACTCTTTGGCGGATCAAGTTGAGAAGTTGATTAACCAGTTAAATCAGGCTGGCTATTGGCCAACACCGCTTTACTACACGACCAATCCATACCAGGGCAAACCTCCTTCTGGCAAGGCGGGACGAGGTGATGAGCAGTATGCAAATACTATGGTAGGGGACAAATGGGATACATCGCCGTACCCGGTGAAAACGCCGGTGATGGGGATTTCTACCGGAGCTTATATCCGTAATATGGGTGTGTTGATCCGTTATCTGGATAGCAATAACCTTCCTTAACGACTCTACAGATTAGCAAGCAGGGCACGATGGGCTAAAATTTGCATCAACAAATGGTGGCCTGAAAGGGCTTTAATCCTTTATTTTTCATCAAAAATGTGGAAAATTGCGCGCCATTTTTGCATTTGTGTCGCCGCGCTGCTGGCGGCGCATCAACGGGGGCAACCCACCTGAACAGGAGTTGATGAGCCTTGAATACCACAGAAAAAAACACTGAGTGGAATACCCGCCGTGCCGCCGAACTTTATGGTATCGACGAGTGGAGCAGCGGTTATTTTGGAATTTCTCCGGCCGGTGAAGTCGTTGTGCATGCACCTACGGCGGAAGGTGAAGCCACTGTTTCGCTAATGGATATTGTCGATGGAATGCAGCAGCGCGGTTTGCAAATGCCGGTGTTGCTGCGGTTGGAAAATCTGGTCGATAAGCGTATTAGCATCCTCAATGATTCCTTTGCCCAGGCAATTGAATCCAGCGGTTATCGCGGTCAATATCGCGGTGCATTTCCTATCAAAGTAAATCAGCAACGCCATGTGGTGGCGGAGATCGCCCGCTTTGGTGAACGCTATAACCATGGGTTGGAGGCGGGCAGTAAAGCGGAGTTAATGGTTGCATTGGCGATGCTGAGCAATCGCGAAAGCCTGATTATTTGTAATGGTTACAAAGACGCCGAATTTATTTCGCTGGGATTGCAAGCGCGCAAATTGGGCTTCAAATGTTTTTTTGTATTGGAAACACTGAGCGAACTGCAATCCGTCATTGAGCGTAGCCGCGCCTTGAATATTGAACCGCTCATTGGTGTGCGGTTAAAACTTTCCACTAAAGTGGAAGGGCACTGGAGCGCAGACAGCGGTGATCGCAGTTTGTTTGGCTTAAATACCAATGAATTGGTAACCGTTATTGACACACTGCGCGATGCCAATTTATTGCACTGCTTTCAATTGCTGCATTTCCATTTGGGTTCGCAAATTCCCAACATTCGCAGTATTCGCTCGGGAGTTTTGGAAGCCTGCCGTTATTACATTGAATTGGTGGGCGAGGGCGCACCGCTGGGGTATCTGGATTTAGGTGGTGGTCTGGCGATTGATTACGATGGAACCTGTAGCACTAACGGTCATAGCCGCAATTATTCAGTGCAAGAATATTGTATCGACGTGGTTGAAGCGATTCAGGAAAGTCTGGATAAACACCGTATCCCGCATCCGGTGATTGTCACTGAGTCCGGCCGTGCCACAGTCGCGCACACCTCGATTTTGTTATTCAATATTCTCGATGTA
>JAGKWY010000167.1 GCA_021151625.1 Gammaproteobacteria bacterium
GTGATCACTACAAATGGCGAGCTATGCGCTCCAACGGTGTGGATGAGCGCTACTGTACTGGCGATGCCAGCGACTGGGAAAAATTTGAAAAATGGTGTGAGACTGTTCCTTACACGTTGCGCAATCCGCTTTACCACTGGACTCACCTCGAACTGCGTAAACCTTTTGGTATCACTGATCGCTTGCTCGACAGCACCAATGCCAAACGCACCTGGGACCAATGTAACGAATTACTGGCAACACCGGAATTCAGCGCACGCGGTTTAATGCAACAAGCGAATGTGAAACTGGTGTGCACTACCGATGATCCTATCCATGATCTGGCTCATCACAAAACCGCGGCAGCCGATAAATCTTTCAAGTCTGCCATGCTGCCAACCTGGCGCCCTGACCGCGCAATGGCGGTGGAAAATACCGAGGCCTACAACAAGTACCTTGATCGCCTGGCAATTGCGGCTGATGTAAACATCAATACTTTTGCCGATTTGATTCGCGCCCTGGACATTCGCCACGATTATTTCCACGCAAATGGCTGCCGTTTGTCGGATCATGGGTTGGAAACCGTTTACGCGGCGGATTACACCGAAGAAGAAATCAAAGCAATTTTCCTCAAAATCCGCAGCCATAAAGATCTGGATGCAGTGGAGATTGAGAAGTTCCAATCAGCCATGATGGTAGAGTTTGCCCTGCAAGATCATGCCAAAGGCTGGGTGCAACAATTCCACATTGGTGCGATTCGCAATAACAACCCGCGCTTGTATCGTACCCTGGGTGCAGATACCGGTTTTGATTCGATTGGCGATCACAACTATGCCAAACCCCTGGCCAAGTTTTTGGGCCGCCTGGACGATCAAAACAAGCTTGCAAAGACGATTATTTACAACTTAAACCCGCGTGACAACGAAGTCATTGGCACCATGATCGGCAACTTCCAGGACGGTTCCGTGGCTGGCAAAATCCAGTTCGGTAGCGGCTGGTGGTTCCTCGATCAAATGGAAGGCATGACTCGCCAGATTGAAGCCTTAAGTCAATTGGGTTTATTGAGTCGCTTTGTGGGCATGCTGACTGACAGCCGCAGCTTCCTCAGCTATTCACGTCACGAATATTTCCGTCGCATTCTGTGCGGAATTTTGGGTCGCGATATGGCCAAAGGTTTAGTCCCGAACGACACTAAAATGGTGGGCAAGATGATTCAGGATATTAGCTTCAACAACGCGAAAAATTATTTTCCGTTTGTAGTACCTGAGTAATTTTGTTAACGCACATCAAAATCGTTTGCCATTGGAAACTTTGTTTCGAAAACGCATAAATACATCCCTGTAGCTCCGTCAAGTCGTCCCTGACTTGACGGTTTCGAAACAAAGTTTCCAACGTCAAACTCAGACCGTGCCAGCCGCCAGTTTTAATTCCACAAAAATCAGGAATCAGATTGTTAGCTAACGCACTCCATACATTTCTCTTTGCCTTTCAAATTACTGCACCTGTTTTCGTGATGTTGTTTCTTGGGCTTTGGCTCAAAAGCCGTAACATGATTAACGACGGTTTTATCAAAACTTCCTCGCAATTGGTGTACAGCCTCGGCTTGCCGGTAATGCTATTTATCACCTGCGCCACAGCAGATACTTCCCATGCGACTGATTGGAATTTATTAATTGCCTTTGCAGCCATGACGGGGCTGGTATTTATCGGCAGTTTTTTTACCGCGCAATGGCACTGCAGCGATAAACGCGATGAAGGCGTTTTTATTCAGGGCGCCTTTCGCGGCAATCTGGTTATTCTGGGACTGGCATTTTGCGCCAATGCGTATGGGGAAAAAGGTCTTGCCCTTGCATCCCTACCTGTAGCCATGACAGTTATTGTGTACAACGTATTATCAGTTTATGTATTAAACCGTAGCCTGCATCAGGGCGGGGCCTCATTAAAACCCACACTGATTGGCATTGCCAAAAATCCACTGATTATTGCCATTACCTTGGGCTTTCTGGTGAACGTCTGCAAACTTACTTTGCCTGGTGTCGTTCTCGATAGCGGCAAATATCTCAGCCAAATGGTGTTACCACTGGCTTTGATTTGTATTGGTGGTTCATTGGGCGCAACACGATTAACACAAATAGATTCAGCAACGCTGAGTGCCTGCGTGTGGAAATTAATTCTTTCACCGCTGGTTGCTTGTGCAATTGCGATTGCATTAGGTTTGCGCGGTGATACATTGGCCATTTTATTTTTATTAGCAGCCTCACCCAGCGCGACAATCAGTTTTGTGATGGTGCAAGCCATGAATGGCAATGCGCCGTTAGCAGCAAGAATCGTGGCTCACACCACTATCTGGTCGCTATTCAGTGTGACTATTGGATTATGGCTTTTAGAATTAATGCAGTTAACTTGATCGTTCGATTGCAAATTTTTATTACACAAAAAATCAAGTTAACTTCTTTTGCCAAAATAATGCCTGCCCTACTGTCGGATCCAAAGCATAGCCGGCAAAACCAAATTTCTGGTAAGCACGCTGCGCCGTTTCGTTACCACTCAACACTTCCAGGGTAATTTTGCAGCAGCCGCGCGCTCGCGCTATTACTTCCAGTGCGGCCAATAATTGCTGACTAAGTTGCAGGCCACGGAACTCTTTCACCACTATAACATCGTGAATATTGATTAATGGTTTTGCAGCAAAGGTAGAGAAGCCTTCAAACGCATTGAGCAATCCAGCCGGCTTTCCATCCACATACGCAAGTAGCGACAACGCAAAATCGCGTCTGGCCAATTCAGCAACCAGCGTATTTTTCACCTGGTCCACTAGCGCAGCGCCACCACCCATAGGGTCAGTGGCGTAGGCATTTAATAAATACACCAGATCCTGCGCGTGTTGCAGATTGTTGTAATCAGCTTGCACTATGTGAATGGATGCTTCCGTCATAAATATTTCCGTTTAAAAATTTTCCGCCTAAAAGTAGTTTCGATCACAATTAACCAAAACGAGGCTCTTCCAAACCCTGAATATTGGTTTGGAAGATAAATAAATTTCCGGCTTGCGGTTGTTGTTGCAAGGCTTCATCGCTCAAACCAATTCGCGCGCTGGTTACCGCCAGCAAATTTAATTGCTCGCCGCCAAAGGCAACGCAAGTTGCCTGGGATACCGGCATAGGCAGTACAAAATCTTTAGCGCCATCAGGCGTGTAACGCACTACACGGCTGCCGCCCCACTGCGCATTCCACACATAACCCTGCGCATCTACACAAGCACCATCCGGCTCTACACCTGGTTCAGTTTGCGCAAATATCTGGCGATTGGAAAGTGTGCCAGTGGCCGCGTCAAAATCATAAACACTGATAGTGTGCGAAGGAGAGTCGGCATGATAAAGCTTGCGCGAATCCGGACTCCAACACAACGCGTTGGAAATATGCAAACCAGTGAGATGTTGATTTACTTGGCCATCAGCGTGCAATGAATAAAGTGATGCACATTGATCCGGGGTATTTTGTTGTTCACGGATTGTGCCCATCCAGAAACGTCCCTGACGATCGCAGCGACCATCATTGGAACGGTTGCCGACCAAATGCGCTTCCGGTTTTGCAATCCATTCGAGCTCACCCGTTTCCGGTTGGAACCAGGCAAAGCCAGAGGCAAACGCTGCCAACAAACGTGAATCATTTTTTGCAAATGCAAAACAACCCAATTTCTCGGGTAAATTCCACTGGGAAGTTTTTTTTGTTTCCAGATGATAGCGATAAAGTTTTGCCGAAAGAATATCGGTCCACCAGAAACAGCCATCTTGATGATTCCATTGCACGCCCTCGCCTAACAGGTTTTCGCAATGCACTGTATCGATTAGAGTTATTTGAGTCATAGTTATTGTCTTTTGGGTCGTCGTTTTATCTTTTGAAAAGCAATTATTGTTTTGTAGAGCACAGTGATTTTCTATTACCACCAAGGTAAAAACTGCTTTAACTTTTACAGGAAAAAACACTGCTGTAAAAATAAAAATGCCCCTGAAGAGGGGCATTTTTATTGATCCCGAAGGGACGGCAGCTTACCACCAGGTAGCGTAGATTACGATAAGTACCAGAATCACACCCAGAGATGCAACATTAAAGCCTCCGGTAGTTTTAAAGCTAATACCTTTCAGATCGATAGAATTATCCTGGTCTTTAGCACCCGCAAGATAGGTAACAGCAGCAGCCAATACACAGCACAAAATAAATACCAGCCCAACACGATCCATAAATGGCATTTCAGGCAGATAAATTTTTAATGCCCACGACAACACCACAGAGGCAATTGCAGCAGTTAATGCAGAAGCAGCGGTTGCTTTTTTCCAGAAGAAACCGAACAGGAAAATCACCACAATGCCTGGGGTGAAGAAGCCAGTGAATTCCTGGATAAACTGGAATGCCTGTTCGGATTTACCTACCAGCGGTTTTGCCAATACTACTGCAATGATCATTGCGATAGTTGCGGTAGCGCGGCCGATAAATACCAGCTTGTGCTCTGATGCTTCAGGGTTAATGGATTTTTTGTAAATATCCATAGTGAAAATAGTGGAGACGCTGTTGCTCATGGAACTAAGTGAGGAGGCAATCGCTGCAACCAACGCAGCAAAAGCAACACCCAACAAACCGTGCGGCAATAACTTCATCATTTCTGGATAAGCCTGATCTGGCTTGGATAAATCAGGAGCCAGCACTACCGCACAAATTCCTGGCAACACCACAATAATCGGCACAAACAATTTTACGTAAGCGGCAAATGCCATACCCTTTTGTGCCTCCTGAATACTTTTGGCTGCCAGTGCGCGCTGAATAATGTATTGGTTAAAGCCCCAATAGCTGATGTTCATAATCCACAAACCACCAATCAACACCGAAATGCCGGGCAAGTTGCTGTAGTTAGGATTATCCGGCGATAAAATCATGTCGAATTTTTCCGGCGCTTTTTCTAACAAGGTAGAGAAACCAGACAGAACACCCGCACCACCGGAAATTTGATTCAGTGCCAAATAGCTCACCAGAATTCCGCCCAGAACCAACAAGGCAACCTGGATAATATCGGTCATGGCCACCGCTTTAAGGCCACCGTAAATTGAGTAGGTCATGGAGAAAATCGCGAGGAAGATCATGCCGTAGAGCATATCCACACCGAGGAATTGTGAAATGGCCAGCGAGCCGAGATACAACACCGAGGTCAAGTTGACAAAGGTGTAAAGCGCGAGCCAGAAAATCGCCATAACCGTGCGTACGCGACCGTCGTAGCGGTTTTCCAAAAATTGCGGCATGGTATAAATGCCTTTGGCGAGGAAAATTGGTAAAAAATATTTTGCAATAATGATCAGCGTAATTGCCGCCATTAATTCGTAGGCAGCAATACCCATTCCGATCACGTAGCCGGAACCGGACATACCAATGATTTGTTCCGCTGAAATGTTCGCAGCAATTAGTGACGCACCTATCGCCCACCAGGGCAGGGATTTGCTTGCCAGGAAGTAGTCATTGGCATTTTTGTCGTGACCTTTTTCATCGCGGGAAACCCACCAGGCAACACCCAATAACACCAGCGTG
>JAGKWY010000073.1 GCA_021151625.1 Gammaproteobacteria bacterium
AGTGTCTTCCTCGGAGGTAAACGCCGGCTTTCACCGGCAACGGTCATCAACATCGTTCTTGTTAAAACGGTTAAAACAAGGGGTAAAGCAAAGCGTTTAATCAAACTTGCGGGAGGCGTTCAGGTGGATCTGTTCAGCGATCAGGGGCTGTTCAGGCTCAGCCTTGCGCATGGCGCGCAGGACTTCGCCGGCAACGATAAAGGCGGTCACCAGCAGGCCGGAGTAAATGAACATCACAAAGCTGAAGTCCACGGTGTAGTTCCAGTTGCGGGCGATGCCGAGGTAGCAGGCAAACAGCCACGAGGTGGTCGAAAGTGCGCCGGTGAGTACCACCAGAATTTGTTCAAAGGTAGGTAAACCGAGCAGGCCGCGGCGTGAAGTGACGCGCGGGAAGCTGAAATAGTGCAGGGCGATGCCGTTCAGGGTCAGCACGGAAACTACGGTGAATTTGGCCCAGAGTTTTTCATTCATCAGGTACTGCTGGGGGTTTTCGAGATAGCCGAGCAATACCAGGGCGAGGCCAGAGATCCACAACAGGACCAGGGCAATAAACATGATTTCAGCGGATTTGGTAAGGTCTTTGACGGCATTGGAAGAGAGGGCGCCGCCTTTGGTTTTGGCTAGGGCCAGGTCTTGCATCAACAGGATGCCAACGGCCACACAAGCTGACAGGAGGTGGGCATACACAATCAGGGTTTTAAACATAGTTGTCCGCGCCTTTGTTGTTAACATTTTTGAATCATTGATTTGCCCGATAAATCATGAAATTGGATTATCGGGGTGGAATCATTACGCCAATGTTTGCAACAAATTATTTGTAACTTGGTAGTGAAATAAATAATTGAATTTTCTACAGAAAAATCCATTTATTTTCTTTGGTAATTGGTTTTTTGCCAGCAATGAAAGTCATTGTGTCGTTGAATTAAAGCTTGAATATTCAGTAAACGACTTGCCGGTTGAATTCACACTTATATTTATTGATGTCAACGTTAACGCAGATTGGTAGCGCGATCAAATAAAGATGCACAAGTATACAAGTAAAAAAGTGTGTGTTTTTCAGGAAATTCGTGAAATGAGTGCAGATTTGGATAGGGTAATATTTACAGGTAAAAAAATGATTTTAACCATGGCAGCACTACAGTCATGGTTAAAATCATAAGCTGGTTATTTATTGGCGCAGAAACCAATATCGCTAATAGATTTGCCCGGTTGCAGGGTTGCGTTCCACTCGAGCCCTTTCAGGTTGAGAATACTGCCTGTTTGCGTTGCCGAGGCACCCCAAACATTATTGATTGTACCGACAATAGTTATGCTGGTTTGCCAGGTCACTGCTGTTGTCCCGTTATTGGTTACCGTAACTCCAGCGCAATAACCTGAATTCCAATCACTGCTTATCTTCACGCTGGCGGTGACATTTCCAGTGTTGGAGATTGAGCTGACGATACTAGAAGCGACCGATGATTTGCTTGAGGAAACGGAACTGCTGCTCGGTACAGAGCTGCTGGTAACTGTAGCGCTGGAGGAGCTTCTAAGTGAGCTGCTGGCTAAAGAGCTGCTGCTGACAGAGCTGGTAGTTCCACAAGCGGCGACTACGCCAAAAGGTGCCGGTTGGCTGGTACAGGTAGAGCGTGAAATACAACTCTTATTATTTTCGTAACCCCAACCAGTCTGCGTGGTAACGCACATCGGGTAGTAAGTTCCGTACCAATTACATTGCTCCAGTGTAGTTACGCAGGCACTTGAGCTGCTTGATGAGGAAGTGGAGCTGCTGGATTTACTGGAGGATGATGGAGTAATAGACGAGCTGCTCGATAGAGAGCTTGACGCAGGTGTACTGGATGAGCTGGTAGCTATCGAACTGCTACTACGTGAGCTACTGACGGTTGAGCTGCTGGATGAAGAGCTGATAGCTGTACCTGCGGAGTCACCGTAGAGCAGACCTCTACCATTGGTACCTAAATAGAGTCTGCCAAAAATACGTGGATCGCCGGAAATCGTATCGCCGAAGTTGCCATATTGGTGCTGATCATCATTGATTCTTACCCAGGAGTTACCTTGGTCTGTTGAGCGGAATGCGCCGCGTAAACCATCTACCTGGCCAATAATAAATACGGTTGGATAGGTTTGTCCGGGAGCAGCTTTACCAAAGGTTACGTTATCGGCTTTTTCTACATTGGCGAATTTGCTAAAGGTGGTGCCTGAGTCGGTTGAGCGCCACAATCCATAAACAGTTGTGTCGCTACCACCTGCTAACCAGATATCACCTTCGTAGCCAAATACTGCTTTAAAGCGACGTGCTGCAGGTAAGTTAGAGGCGGGCGAGGCTTTGAAAGTGAGTCCCTTATCTGTGCTCACATAAAAGGTATTGCCAGACCAGGCGTAGAACTTGGATGCGTTGGCGCGATCTGCTTCTACAATAGCACCGGCCGGCAAGCCGGTAATTGCGCTCCAGGTGCTACCAAAGGTAGTTGATACATAAACAGCTGTTGTGCCGCCGGGTGCCCAGACAATGTTGCTGCCATCGGCGGATAAGGCAACGTTGCCCCCGGACGTTACGCCAGATGGCGCTTGACCTTGCCACCAGTTGCTACCTGCTGAGGTAGAGAGTGCAATGCCGCCAGTGGTGCTGGTAATTGCGCCAACCCTAACCATATTGGCTGGTTTGAGCTCGGCGTAATCGATGCTGGTATTCCCGCCAAAGTTTGGGCTGGTATACATACTGGAGGGAACTTTGGTGACGTCATCGTGTTTAAAGCCACCTACGTCATACATTGCGGAGTACACGGGGGCGCCAGTTGGTGGGCTCACCACATCGAGAATTGCTGTTTCTTCCAGGCCTTTAACCATGGGTTTGATAAGAACTTTGCCGCCATTGTCCCATGCAGTCAGATTCTCGGTGCCGTAAATAGTGGCTCCAGTGCCGTACATAAGGCGGTTGGAGTTATGAGGGTCAATCTCAACGGACTCATTCATCCAACCCAATTTGACAGTAGGTACCGCGGGGTCATTGGAGCTGGTAACGCCAAAGTTCAGCCAGGGCACTTCGGTGATATCCAGGGTATAGCGCTGGGTCTTGCTAGGGTAGCCGGCCCAGTCCCAGATTCGAGTCCAGGTTACGCCGCCATCGGTGGTGCGGAAGAAAATCGCATCTGGCCACCAGGAAACCTGAGTGGCAACCATCAGGGTTTTCGGGTTTTTGCGATCGATAGTCAGGCCGCTATAGCCGAAATAAAGATCTGAGCTGCTGGAGGGAATAGGGCTGATATTGGTCCAGGTACCTGTGCTGGCAGTAAATTTCCACACATCGCCTTTGGCGCCATCATAAGGACCGCCAGTGTCACTGGTTGCAATATAAAGAATGCTGTTAACCGAATCGAAAACACCTTTGTGAGGCAGGAATCCGGTTGGTTGGCCTGGGATGCGAGTCCAACTGGTGCCGCCATCAGTACTGCGATAAATGGAGTTATCTTTGTCGGCTACGCCTACATAAATGGTTTGCGATGCAGAGCCGGCGCTGGCCGAGTTTGGATCAAAAGTTACCCAGAGTACCCCCTGGTTTTGGTTCAGGTAGTCATAAATATCAGTGGGGTCCTGGGCATAGTTACCGACATTGGTGAAGCTACTGACTTTGGCCCAGGTGGAACCATGGTCGGTAGAACGCCATAGGCCATTTCCACCTTCTGCGCCGAAATAGACGATATTGTTTTTGTTGGGGTCAATTGATAAGCGTTCACCCATGCCGCGGCCGGGCATATTACCGCCAACTTTAAAGGGGAGCTTGGTGACTTGCCAGGTCTTACCTTTGTCGCTGGATCGAATAATGGCGCCGTTGTTGGGGTCCCAGCTATTGGTGTACATGCCCACGGCGGCATAAACGCGATTGGTGTCTACCGGATCGGTAGCCATACTGAGCACACCATTCCAGCCCCAGTTATCCCAGCCCACCCAGTCGAGCAGGGGAATCCAGTTCTTGTTGGCCTCATCCCAGCGATAAGCTCCACCAATATCAGTGCGCGCATAAATCAGGTTGGGTTCTTTCTGGTTGAAGATGATGCCTGGTACAAAGCCACCGCCATCAATGCGGACATTGTTCCAGTTATACGATTCAGAAGGTGCTGCAACACTTGTGGCGGCTACTAAAGCACCACCCAGGGTACTTGCAATGGCAAGGCTAAGGAGCGAACGTTGTTTCATGGTATTTCTCCGCTATTGAAATCGATTTTATGTAGTGAATAGCTCGCATATTTTTCAAAAGGCGAAAAATAAAATCGGAGGGTTTTGATTTTTTTGTTATTTGGCAAACCGTTTTTGGGAGATAACTAAAAACGTAAAAAATGCCTTTAAACAAGGGGTTTTTTAGGTTTTAAACAAGCGACTTAAACAAAAGTAAAACGACTGCCTGAAAAAATAATTTTTATTTAAAACAGCTATTTCTTTGTTTGGTTGATGTGATGCGCGCAATAAAAATTTGCGTCTTTGAGGTTGGGTTCGTTGCGCTTCCCCGGTCAAGTGGATGCAGTTTGGGGGGGGCGAACTGTGATTGCTATTTTTTTAAATATAACGCAAATTTCATTAGTGGATGCGTGATATTTATCACACAAATTCAGCTTTTGAGGAAAATACCGGCAATTTTTGTATAAGGGGTTGCCAATTCCGATTATTTGCAATACTTTGGGCAAATTGAATTGACAGCGCTGTTTTGTATCTTGACTTGTTGTTTTTATATATTAAAAAATCAACAGTAAAAACCAATAAATATAAAAAAGATTCAAGTGCTTGGGGTGCCGTTTCAATCAATGATGTCTTTATTGACCCTCGTCTGTTTGTTTCATTAAATCTGAAAATTAAATCTTTGCTGTAATGTTCCTGGGGACTGATCAATAGACGCTTAAATGATTGCGCTCCCAAAATGTAAGTTTTTTTCATGTGTACAAGTGTGCAGTGAGATGTTTTTCGCAGATTGGAATCGCCGGGTAGTAGGATAATAACCTCCGTGCAGATTGTGTTTCCCTTCAGTGCTCCCCACATGAGATATAAAAATTTTTAATAATTAAACACGGTTTTCAGTACTTCTATGTTGGGTTGTAATCAGGCCCTCAGAGTCTGGTCCTGTGTTGCTGCAGTACCTCCATCAAATAAAGATTCAATTAAGGTCAATAACAATAACAGCGAGAAATTGTTAAGAGGCAAAGGTAGCGCTAACAAACCTTTATCTTTCAATCCCGATGGATCGAATTGCCGCAGCTGTTTTGTGGCGCCTTACTGGATGTAAGGAATGTAAGCGCCTGCAGTAGAAGGCGTCGAATAATAACGAGAGCTTACAGCTCTACTCACTGGAATCCAGGAGAACTTCAATGATGACTCCAACAAGAAAAACCTTGGGTCTGGCAATTGCGCTGGGTCTTGGTTTAGCGGCGGCTGGCCAAAGTGCTAACGCTGCTTGTACTTACAAAATCAGCAATGAATGGTCCACCGGTCTGACCGGCGAAATTATTGTTACTAACAGCGGCAGCTCAGCAGTAAGCAGCTGGTCTGTGGGTTGGCAGTACACGACTAACCGCTTGAGTGGCTCATGGAATGCAAATGTCAGCGGTAGTAACCCTTATACTGCATCCAACTTGAGCTGGAATGGCACACTGCAACCAGGCGGTAGCGCGACTTTTGGCTTCCAGGTTGATAAACGCGGCGGTTCCGCTGAAATGCCAACCCTGACTGGCAGCATCTGCTCTGGTACTCCACCTGTGACCACTAGCTCCTCTGCGCCTTCAAGCGTTGCGGTCACCAGCACTTCGCGCTCCAGTAGCAGTGCTCCAATCGTGTCAGGCGAACAATGTAACTGGTACGGTTCACTGCAGCCTTTGTGCGCTAATACCCAAAGCGGTTGGGGTTATGAAAATGGCAAGAGCTGTGTGTCTCGCACAACTTGTGCTGCGCAACCAGCACCCTATGGTGTAGTGGGCGCAACCAGCTCTGCTCCTGTTATTTCGAGCTCTCGCCCAAGCAGCTCCAGTACGCCAGCGACTTCCAGCTCGCGTCCAAGTAGCTCAAGTGTAATGATTACATCCACATCTACTTCACGTAGTTCAAGTAGTGTGTCCTGTTCAGAGGGTTACAACCCATCTTGCTACACGAGCTCTTCCAGCTCTCGTCCAAGCAGCTCTAGCGTACCAGCTACGTCAAGCAGTGTTGGTGTAACCTCAACGTCACGCAGTTCTAGCAGTGTTCCAACAACTTCTCGCTCCAGTTCCAGCGCACCGGTAATTCCTGGTGAGCGCTTGGATAACCCGTTTGTTGATGCACGCTGGTACATAGATCCAATCTGGTCTAATAAAGCACAAGCTGAAACCAATGGTTCAAAAATCGCCGGTTACAACACAGCAGTGTGGATGGACCGTATTGGCGCGATTGCACCGACTGATGGCAGCTACGGCTTGCGTGATCACCTGGATGCAGCCTTGGCACAAAACGCTAACGTAATCCAAATCGTTGTGTACGATCTGCCAAACCGCGATTGCCATGCACTGGCTTCTAACGGTGAATTGAAACAAGGTGCTGAAGGTTCTACCCGCTATCGCACTGAATACGTAGATGCAATTGCTGCAATTTTTGGCGATGCCAAATACAGAAGCCTGCGCATTATCGCCATCATTGAGCCGGATTCATTGCCAAACCTGGTTACCAACCTGAGCGACCCTGAGTGTCAGGAAGCAACTGATGCAACTTACGGTTACGTAGCTAACACCCGTTACACCCTGAGCAAGCTGTACACCATTCCTAACGTATATTCCTACGTGGATATTGGTCACTCAGGCTGGTTGGGTTGGACTGATAACTTCGGCAAAGCGATAACCTTGATTGGCGATACCATCAAAGGCGCTACCGGTGGTGTTAACACTGTTGCCGGTTTCGTATCCAACACCTCTGGTTACACTCCATTGTACGAACCCTTCCTGGATTCACTGGCTAACAGCGCATTCCCAGGTAGCGGTGGCGGTACTCAAACCCGTCAAGCCAAGTTCTACGAGTGGAACCCGCACTTCAGTGAAGTGGCTTTCGTTCAGGCATGGCGTACTGCAATGATCTCTGCTGGTTTCCCAACCACTATTGGTATGTTGGTCGATACAGGTCGTAATGGTTGGGGTGGTGCAAGCCGTCCAACTGCACAATCTACCTCTACTGTGTTGGATACTTTCGTAGATCAATCACGTCTTGATCGTCGTACCCATCGTGGAAACTGGTGTAACCAACGTGGTGGTATCGGTGAGCGTCCACGTGTGGCTCCTGTTGCCGGTGTGGATGCGTATGTATGGGTGAAACCACCAGGTGAATCTGATGGCGCTGCATCAAAAGAGTTGTCTTACGACCCACAAGATCCAGCAAAAGGTTTCGACCGCATGTGTGACCCAACTTACAACTACAACCCGGGCAGTGGTTCTAACGTAGATACCGGTGCTATGGCAAACGCGCCAGTTGCTGGTCGTTGGTTCAAAGAAGGTTTGCAAGTGTTGATCAACAACGCTTACCCACCTTTGGAATAAGGTTGAATGAGTGAGAGTGAGCCAGGACAGGCATTTGGAGAGATGCCTTGGTCACGGACGACTGCTTTGTGAGTTGAAGTCAGATAGAAAAACTTTTCACGCTCACACTTTTTATCTGATTTCGCGTGTTACCCCTGAAACAACTGTGACTTTTCCGGCCCTCACTTTGTGATGGCCGGATTTTTGTTGTCAGTCATGTCGTTTTTTTTAGTTAGAGAAATTGGGAACGATTTTTTTCAATGAGTTGCTTTTTGCAAAAGTGATTCATCGAAAACAATCTAACAATACAGCGGGCTGAGTAATTCAGACCAATGCCCCCGGTTATTCAGGTCAACACACCAGGATTTGCAGTATTCACGGAACTGAATGATTCATAACAACAAAATTTTCCAATACTTGTCCAGGAGTTTATGACCATGCGATCTGCGTTTATCAAAAAAACGTTGAGTGTTGCAACGGTTGTCAGTGCCAGTTTTTTTGCACAACAATCACTCGCACAATCAGCAAATTGTAGTTACAGCATTAGCAATGAATGGAATACCGGTGTAACTGCCGCTATCACCATCACCAATACCAGCACAACTGCCATTAATGGTTGGACTGTAGGTTGGCAATACGCTACTAACCGTTTATCCAGCTCCTGGAATGCGACTGTCAGTGGCAGTAACCCTTATTCTGCAACTAATTTGAACTGGAACGGTTCTATTCAGCCAGGCCAAAGTGTTTCGTTTGGTTTTCAGGTTGATAAGCGCGGTGGCAGCGCTGAGCGTCCAACAATTACCGGCAGTATTTGTGGTGGTGCCACATCGTCAATTCCAAGCTCTGTACCTGCATCTTCGGTTCCGGCAAGCAGCGCGAAAAGCTCTTCATCTGTGGCTGTTAGCAGTGTGAAAAGTTCTGTGGTATCCAGTGTTGTTGCATCGAGTATTGCAAGCGGGCAGCAATGCAATTGGTATGGAACGCTTTATCCGTTGTGTGTGAATACCCAAAGTGGTTGGGGTTATGAAAATAACAAGAGCTGTATTTCACGCTCTACCTGCGCATCCCAGCCAGCTCCTTACGGTATTGTTGGTGGTAGTTCGAGTGTTTCATCGAGTGTGGTTCCTCCATCAAGCTCAAGCATTCCTTCAAGCTCAAGTGTTCCATCAAGTTCAAGTCTTCCGTCCAGTTCAATAGCATCTTCAAGTTCTATTTCATCAAGCTCAAGTGCGCCATCAAGTGTTGCGATTAGCAGCTCCAGTATTCGCTCTTCATCAAGCTCCGTTGTTTCAAGCAGTGTGCCATCAAGCAGCCGTTCATCATCCAGCGTGGCGAGCAGCGCAAATGGTGTGAGCTTAAAAGCATTGGCTGATTTCCCGATCGGAGTGGCAGTACGTGCAGGTTCAGAAGCAGATAGCATTTTGAACAGCGCGCAACAAAAAACTGTATTGGTGCAACACTTTGATCAAATCACTGCTGAAAACATCATGAAGATGAGCTATGTACATCCGAGTGAAATGACTTTTAGTTTTGCTAATGCGGATGCCTTGGTTGAGTTTGCTCGTCAAAACGGTGCCAGCGTTCATGCACATGCATTGGTGTGGCATGAGGACTATCAAGTCCCAGGCTTTATGAAAAACTACACTGGTGATTTTGCGGCAATGCTGAAAACCCACGTGCAGACAATTGCATCGCATTTCAGCGGCAAAGTAGTGAGCTGGGATGTAGTGAACGAAGCAATTGCGGAGAATAGTGATACCAGTGCAGTCAATGGTTACCGCAATTCTGTGTTCTATCAAAAAATGGGTGTGAGCTTTATTGACCAGGCATTTATCTGGGCCAATGAGGCTGATCCGGTTGCTGATCTTTACTACAACGATTTCAACACCGAAACCAATGATGCAAAAACCACGCGCTTGCTAGCATTAATTGACGGTATGAAAACCCGCGGTGTGCCTATCGATGGTGTTGGATTCCAAATGCACGTGCTGCCAGATTGGCCAAGCATCGCTAATATTGAAGCTTCATTCCGTGCGGTGGCCCAACGCGGTTTGAAAGTGAAAATCACCGAGCTGGATGTACGTGTCAATAACAAATACAACTCATCAGCACCGGTATATACCAGCCTGACTGCGGCAGCGGCAGCGGCGCAATCCGAGCGCTATCGTCAAATTGTTGCGGCTTACTTGCGCGCAGTTCCAGCAGCACAGCGCGGTGGTATTACTGTGTGGGGAATGTGGGATGCGCAGAGCTGGTTTGCTAAAGATCCAGATTGGCCATTGCTGTTTGATAACAGCTTCCAACCTAAACCTGCGCTGCAAGGTTTTGCTAGCGGTTTAACCGGGCAGTAATAAGCGACATTGTTGGTAATTCTGAAAAATCCCGCATAAAAATGCGGGATTTTTTTTGCCAAAAATGCGATTCTCCCTTTCCGTTAAGTATTCATATGTTAATAAGATGTTACTAATAAACAGTTGATTATTTAACCTGATGACAATTTCAAATAATAAATTTTATCGGCAGCGTTTTTTCAATAATAAAAATATGGTGTCCGGTCACTACGAAAAATCATAATCCCAGCTCCCCGGAGAAACTCTATGAAACTTCCGAAACTCAATCGTTTCAGGATGGCTTTCTGCTTGAGTGTTTTTGCTTCAGTTGCTACCCAGCAGGCAATGGCACAAACCGCGAGTTGTATCTACTCGGTTACTAACGAGTGGAATACTGGCTTAACAGGCAGCATCACAATTACCAATACCAGCACTACGGCGATTAATGGATGGTCAGTGAATTGGCAATACACTACCAATCGCATTAGCAGTAGCTGGAATGCAACCCTGACAGGTTCAAATCCTTACACCGCCACTAATATTTCCTGGAACAGCGCCATCCAGCCGGGGCAGTCAGTAAATTTTGGTTTTCAAGTCAATAAAAATGGCGGTGTTGCAGAAAAACCTGCGATTACCGGGAGTATTTGTGGCGGGGCTGTTGTAACCAGTTCTGCTGCACCGTCAAGCATTGCTGCATCCAGTATTGCTCCATCAAGTGCTGCGCCTTCCAGCGTTGTATTTTCTAGCACAGCTCTTTCTAGCGCAGCGCCTTCCAGTATTGCGGCGACTAGCAAAAGCAGCTCGCTAGTGGCGAGTAGTATTTCCAGTGCAGTAAATAATGCGATTAACCTTGCGCTTACCGCCACTGCGTCTACCTCTTACGTTTCATCCTGGGAAACACTGGCGGCGGTGAATGATAATTCGCAGCCGGCAAATTCCAACGATAAATCCAAAGGTGCCTACGGTAACTGGAATAATCCTAATTCTTATCAATGGGTGGAATACCAGTGGGCCAATCCAGTCACTATTTCTTCGACAGAAATTTATTGGTTTGATGATGCGGGCGGTGTACTGACACCAACTGATGCAGTGTTGGAGTATTTTAACGGCTCCAGCTGGGTGGTGATTGGTAATTTACCGTTGGTGATTAATCGTTTTAATACACTGGCAGTGCCGAATGTAACCACTAATCGCGTGCGTGTACGTATGCTCAACACGCAGCAATCCACAGGCATTTTGGAATGGCGTGTATTGGGTGTGAATCAAACGGGTACGCTTTCCAGTCAGTCCTCCAGCAGGAGTTCTGTGACAACCAGTTCGTTACTTTCAACCAGCTCGTTACTGTCAAGCAGTCGCTCGTCAGCAATTAGTTCTGTTGTTTCAAGTTCGCGTTCTTCAATTGCATCCTCTGTTGTTTCTTCTTCAATAGCGAGCAGTTCAGTGCGCAGCTCTTCCAGCTCCAGTGTTGCGCCCCAGGCATGCGTTACGCCCAAGGCGGACAACGTTTGGGCAGGCTCGGCGTGCGCAACTCCACCGGTAAATAATTGCGTAGCGGGCAATTGGGTTGCACCAAAAGATGGTGGTGAAAACGGCGCGCCTTTGCGTTTGGAATCAGAGCACTTTGCTGTTTATTGGAAAGACGGAACCAATATCACCACGGCTAACGCGCAAGCGGCGTTAACCACATTGGAAGGTATTTGGGATTCGTATTTCGGTGCGCCGATTTATTTCCCGCAGCCTTATTGCTCATCAACAACCAAATACAAAGCCGCAGTGCATTTTGATAATGAATTCCCGCTCTGGGGTGGTGGTTGGTCGCGCAATGGAATTAATTACATGGGGATGTGGATTGGACCGGGCGCTGCGAATGACCCTTGGGGTTTAGCACACGAATTTATGCACGGCGTGCAATCTACCACGCAAGGTTTTGGCGATTGCGGTGGTGCAGGTTGCTGGATTTATGAATCCCACGCTAACTGGATGCCGCACCAATTATTCAACACCAATGTGCATTGTTCAGAAATGCTGCCCAACATGCCGCACTTGTATTACGGCAACACGCGCGATCGCTACTGTAACTGGCAATTCTTTGAATTCGTAAAAGATAAATACTGTCACAGTGCGGTAAATAATATGTGGGCTTACAACGCGCCCGCCGGTCAGCGCGACCCCTGGCAAAAATTAATGCTCAGCCAAAACTGGAACATCGAACAATTAAATGATCGCTTTGGTGAGTGGGCAATGCACAACGTGACCTGGGATTATAAAGATCCGGATGGTGCTGATCAGGGCGCTGTTTATCGCCAGAATTATGGCAATCTAAATGCGGATGCTGGCAGTTATACCGCGCGTCGTTTGCGCTTAACGCAGCTTGAATCACTGGATACTAATTTTGCGCAGAACCGCCGTTTTGTATCGCCATATTATTGGGCGCCGCAACGCTGGGGTTACAACGTTGTGCAATTATTCCCGGAGGCTGGCGCAACGACTATCACCGTGAAATTCCGCGGTGTTGTGCAAAGCGGCGCAAATTCCGGTTGGCGTTGGGGCCTGGTATCTACCAACAGTGCGATGACGCAATCGCGTTACACCGAATTGCAGCGCGGTACTGATGGTGAAATTTCGCTGTGTTTGACTCCCGGTGAAAATGTATTTTTGGTTGTCACTGCAACACCGACTGCCTACCAAAAAATTACCTGGGATAATCCCGGCGATGGCAAAGCCTATCCATCAATTTATCGCTACCCCTATATGGTGGAAGTGCAGGGCGCCTGGCCGCAAGGCTTTAAAAATGGTGCGCGCGATGCCTGCCCGAGTGGAACAGTTCGCCACAGCAACGGTGGTGGTTGTGCACCGAGTGGAACACCATCCACAGTTTATGTTGGTCCCTATGCAAAAATTCTGGGTGGCAGTGTGACGGGCAGTGCGCGTATTGATAACCAGGCAACAGTAATTAACGGCACTGTGTCGGGCGGTACTGTGGGTGCGCTGAGTTTGATTGGCGTAGCCAGCCATCCACATCACGGCGCGAGCAATTTCAATGTGAGTGGCTCTGCAAAAGTGCTGGGAACGTTTTATCCACTAGGATGGTTTGGCAATAACCAGACTGCCTCAGGGACTGCAACCCTGATGGGGGATCTGGAGTTTGTATCCAGCGGAAAATCGGCCAACACTTTCTACGGCTTTGTTGCCGATGATTGGAGTGGTGTGACTTCGGCCACGGATATTACAGTGGCCCCGCCTTATATCTGGCGTCCTTGATATAAGTAAAAAACTCCCGGCCTGAAAAACCGGGAGTTTTTTGTTTTTGCCGGGTAAAACACTGGCGATAATTCTGCGCTGTGCTATTTGTTAACTGCCCGAACCCGAATTAATTGCTGCCACGCGACGGCTCTATGAAAAACAGTTAATCACCCATGTGGATGGCGGTTACCCAACTCCGCTGGGTGGTGAGTGCTGTGAACATTTACAAAAATTGTTGCATATTTTGAATACCAAACCCTTGTTGTAGGCCTGCGGCCTTAAATAGCTGCTAATCAACTAGTGACATTTGCGAATGACAATGAGAGCATTCGCGCCGCTACCGCTATACACAAAAAATCAGCCATATTGAATAAAAAGTGGCATAAGCCAAAAAAATACGAGCTAGCGAATCAGCAATTGTGTTAACCAACAATTGCGTTAACCAATTAAAGACGCTAGCCAATAAAAGAGTTGTGAGAGATCAAACATGCCTAAAACATCTATTTTCCTGCTAAGGAATTTTTTTCTTATGTTTGTTCCTCTCGCACTTTCGGCGCAGGCCGAAGTAGAAACTATTCGTCTCGCTAACGATACCCTTGCGGTAGAACTTACTCCGGATATTGGTGGGCGTTTGTTGTCCGCGCATTTAGTTAACAAACCCAATTTTTTAAAAGTGGGTGATGCTGTTGTTACTGACCCCAACCCGGATGTTTCACCTGCTGCCAATAATATTGGCTATTTAGGGCATGAAGTCTGGGTGGGGCCGCAAAGCCAATGGTGGCAACAGCAGTTAGTGAATGACGAGCGCCGCGCAGCAAAAGCCGTCTGGCCACCAGATCCTTATTTGATTCTGGCAAAAAACAAAACGCAGGAAAAAAATGCGCAGCAAGTGATTTTGCAAAGCCCCAACAGCCCGGTGTCTGGCGTGGCCATAAAAAAGACTTACAGTCTGGTGGATGGCAACTCCAACCAACTAAAACTGGATGTTGAAGCAACCAATATTCGCGATTCCAAAGTCGCCTGGGATATCTGGTTTAATTCGCGTGTACCGCATACTACGCAGGTCTATGTACCTGTAGCGACCATGAATGATGTGCGAGTCGAGCATTTTTCCGATGCAACTTACGATGGTTTAACGCATCACTTTAGTGATGGTATTTTTGCATTGGAAAATGCCAACTCCGCAAACAAACAGGGGCGCAAAGGAAAAGTATTTATCCAGCCATTGCAAGGGTGGATGGCGGCATTTCGCAACGATCAATTGTTGATCATTCAATTCACCTTGCAGCCCAAAAGTGCAATTCACCCGGAGCAGGGGCAGATTGAGCTTTATCAGGAGTTTCTGCACTCTGAGCCTGACGCGGGTTTACTGGAGCTGGAAGTTCACGCTCCCTACAAAGTTCTGGCACCCGGCGCGAGTATGTCGGCCACCGAAAGCTGGACCCTGTTGCCTTATACCGGAGCTAACACTCCTGCGGCCCAGGTTGAATTTCTGCAGCAGCTGAAAACCGCTGGCAAGCTCTAGTATTAAATTGCTCTCTCTTCGGATGACTTGCTCAGTTCCTGAGCACTAGTCAGCCAACCCTTCTAATCTCCCCCAGCCCCTCTTTATCAAAGAGGGGAGATTTCACCTTCTTTCTTGAAACTCTGTTTTTACAGCTCCGTCCTTGCAAGCGCTCCCTTTGAAACGGGCACGTAGTCAGGGAGGCTGGGGGGATTTTGAGTTAATTCGCTAAAAAATTGGGAGCTAGCTGGCGCATATATCCAAAAGTAAGTTTGAGTCTATTTGACAATAACTAAATAATGTTTGGTTATTGATTCTTAATCTATTAGTATTAATTAACATATTTAAACCATAAAATTTTTGCTTCTAATAAAAATAAACGGCAAGTATACGGTTATATAGGGTTGATCTCCGCAAGCCCTGGGTTTTATCGAAATACCAAATGTTTTACACGATTCCGAAGGAAGAGTACCTCCTTCAGGCAGTTGCTCACTATGCGGCTGTCATCCGAATTTGTGCGGTTACTGGTGGCGCCAGCCAGTGAAGGGAGAGGGTAGGCCTGCTGGTAACCGTACAAATCTAGCTACACGCAAGACCACTACAACTGGGATAGCCTCGCCATTGGCGGTGGCGGCTTTGTGTCGGCGGTAATCCCCAGCAAAACCGAACAGGGCGTGATTTATGCGCGCACTGACGTAGGCGGCGCTTATCGTTGGGATAAAACTAACAGCCGCTGGGTTTCCATGCTGGATTGGGTCTCTGAAGACCAAACCGGTTTGCTCGGCGTTGAGTCGATTGCGGTAGATCCCAAAGATGCCGCCAAAGTTTACCTTTACGCAGGCATCAGCTATTTCAACAACGGCAACAGCGCCATTCTGCGCTCTACCGATTACGGTAAAACCTTCACCCTGATCAACGTGAGCAACCAATTCAAGGCTCATGGCAATGGCATGGGTCGTCAAAATGGCGAACGCTTGCAGGTAGATCCAGGCTCCAGCAACGTGCTTTATGTAGGTACTCGCTTTAATGGCCTGTTCAAGAGTACTGATTCGGGCTCCAGCTGGACGCGTTTGTCCGGCTTGAATGTCACCACCACACCTAACGAAAACGGCATCAGCTTTGTAGCACTGGATCCACTCAGCGTATCCGGCGGTACTGCGCAGCGCTTGATTGTCGGTATTTCCCGTTTCGGTTCTGTGGGGGCAAACCTCTATCGCAGTAATGATGGCGGCGCGACTTTCACTGCAATTTCCGGTGCGCCAACTGCTTATATGCCGCAGCGTGCAATCTACGCGGGCGATGGTAATGTCTATATCACTTACGCTAACGGCGCAGGTCCTCATGGTCACTGGGCGCAACCCGAGCCTATGGATGCCGGCCAGATCTGGAAATACAACGTTGGCTCAGGCGCCTGGACTAACGTAACTCCGAGCGGTTATACCCGCGCCTTTGGCGGCATCAGCGTAGACCCCAACAATTCGCAGCGTTTGTTGGCGACAACCATGAACACCTATATGCAACAGGGTGACGCCTGGGGCGACCGCATCTTTATTTCTACCAATGGCGGCAGCAGCTGGACCGATGTAATCCAACGTGGTTTTGCGCGCGACGCCCAGGGCATTACCTGGATTAACGGCCACGCCATCCACTGGGCTGGTTCGATCGAGTTCGACCCCTTTGATAGCAATTCAGCCTGGGTAACCTCGGGCAACGGCATCTTCAAAACTTCCAACATCAATGCCACCACTACCACCTGGGCATTCAATGTGAAAGGTTTGGAAGAAACTGTGCCCCTGAATATCGTCAGTGTGCCAAACGGCCCCCTGTTTACCGTGATTTACGATTACGACGGTTTCCGCCATACCGACCCGGCGCAATATGCACCCATTCACAACCCACGCATGGGTAGCACCACTGGTTTGGCGGTAGCACCCCAGGCGACCAATATTGTGGCGCGCGCTGGTGGTAACGATACTCCGGCAATTTATACCTCTACCGATACCGGTGTTACCTGGACTAAAGCGGCCAGCATGAATGGCAAAAATGGCCAGCTCGCGCTCTCTGCCAACGGCGGTGTATTGCTGCACAGCCCGCAAGACTCCACCACCACTTATCGCTCAACCAACCTGGGTTCAAGCTGGACTGCAGTGACTGGTTTGAGCGTGAACAATGCGCGTCCGGTGGCGGATTCGGTTAACAGCAACAAGTTCTACGCCTACAACAACGGCAGCATGATGGTCAGTACCAACGGTGGTGTTTCCTTTGCGGCGGCTGGTTCGCTGGCATCTAACGGTTCCAGTGTGATTCGTGTTGCGCCGGGAATTGAAGGGGATGTTTGGGTTGCACTCTATGGTGGTGGCCTGGCTCGTTCAACCAACTCGGGTTCATCTTTCTCCACCATTAGCGGTGTTAGTTATGCCGGTGCTGTTGGCTTTGGTAAAGCGGCAACTGGTGCAACTTATCCAACCGTTTATATCTGGGGTACGGTCAATGGCGTGCGCGGTGTGTATCGCTCTACTAATGCGGGCAGCAGTTGGGTGCGTATTAACAATGATGATCAGGAATTCGGCGGTCCGGCGAATGGTCAATTCGTAATTGGTGATATGAATACCTATGGCCTGGTGTATATGAGTACTGCCGGTCGCGGTGTTGCTTATGGCAAGCCTTCTGGTGTTGTTACCTCGTCCAGTGTTTCTAGCAGCCTGGTTGCAACCAGCTCCAGTCGTTCCTCCAGTTCGGCAGTAGTTGTAAGCTCCAGTCGTTCATCGAGTTCAGTTGCAGTGACCAGTTCAAGTCGCTCGTCCAGCTCTGTTGCGCAAACCAGCAGTGCAATTAGTTCCAGTCGTTCGTCTTCTAGTTCAATTGTTTCCTCCAGTCGCTCATCAAGTTCAATTGCCAGTTCTGTTGCGAGCAGCGTTGCTGCGGGTGGTAATTGCACCTACGTGGTGAGCAACCAGTGGGGTACCGGTTTTACCGCAGCGATTCGTATTAAAAATAATCGCACCACCGCGATTAATGGTTGGAGCGTAAATTGGAGCTACAGCGATGGCAGTGCAGTAACTGGTGGTTGGAATGCAACTATCACTGGCTCTAATCCCTACAATGCGGTGAATGTCGGTTACAACGGCACTATTCAACCCGGTCAAACTGTTGAGTTCGGGTTCCAGGGTACCAAGCCTTCCAATGTAAATGCTGCTACTCCCGTAGTGACTGGTGCAGCCTGTAATTAACAATTTCTACTTGTGGTTCTTTGTGTGTCTTCAGCCCGGTCATTAACCGGGCTTTTTTTGTTCGGCGATTCGCAGAAGTAACGAATCGATACATTCGTCACCTTGAGTTTTCATCAGTTTGTCATTACCGTTGTGCTCCAATTTCACGGACCCGCTTTTGGATACATAGGAATTTTAACGAGCATGTTGCGTAATATACTTTCAAGCAGTGCAGGCCTATTAATAAGTGTTTTTTCGGCGCACTTATTTGCCGATGACTTTCGGCATGAATTGGAATTTGGGATGGGAGTGGGGGGGCAGCATTTGCCGCATTATCGCGGTTCGGAAGAAACCCACACTAAAATTTTACCGATTCCGGTTATTGAATACCGCGGTCGAATTTTAAAGTCCGATCGCGATGGCACGCGCGCCGAATTTTCCCTGGCTGAGCGAATTGAATTTAATATCAGCGCCGATTTAGCCTTGAATGATGGCGCGGAAGATAATCGCCTGCGCGAAGATATGCCGGAGTTGGAATCTGAATTCCAATTGGGGCCGTCGGTAAATATAGATTTAACCGGCCATGGATTTAATCGCGGATTGATTTTGCGTTTACCGGTGCGACCTGCATTTGCCATCGGTAGTGATAGCGACTATATCGGTTATGTTGCCAACCCCATGTTGACCTGGATTCAGCCGCGTGTGTTTGACCGTTGGCGTGTGTCTTTGGATGTTGGCGCGCTCTATGGTTCGGAGCGCTATCACCAGCACTACTACAGTGTTGCGCCGCAGTATGTAACGGCCACGCGACCAGAATATTCTGCGGATGATGGATTTAGCGGTACTTTCACTGAAGTGGGCGTTTCCTCCAAGCAGGGCAATCTGGTTTATGGCGTAAGCCTGCGCTACGACAATTTGCGCGATGCGGTTTTTTACGATAGCCCACTAGTTGAAACCGGCGATTACTGGAGTGTTTCCTTTGGTGTGGGCTGGTTATTTAAAACCTGGAGTTGGACTGAATAGCGGCAATTGACCACGGCAGTTCACAACAATTTACCAGGACAATTCACAACAGCAAGTTACAGCTCACAGCAACAATTTACAGTGGTGATTGCTCGGCAAGTGCGGACAATTTTTCAATGGCATTGCCGGCATCTGCGCGCAAATTATTTAATAATTTATTGTTGCTGTTGGGTTCGTCAAGTGCACGGGTTTTATCGATTAAGCTGAGTATGTTTTTTTCTGCAGCGATGCGCTGTTGCAATAATGCGTTGGTGTAGTCATCGGAAACGGCTGCACCTATGTGATGCAAGAGCATTTCGCTATCTTCTTTGTCCGGATCTGGCATTGCGGGCAAATCGCCAAGTTCCCGGATTTGTTGTTCCAGTGCAGGAATAAATTTTTCGCGTGCATCGGCTATGTGCGTTAATTCCTGCGCGACTTTTTCAGCGGCCACAATCCGGGTTGCATCGCGAAAGTGATCTACCGATTCGCGGCATGCAACCAATAGCTCGTTCAGTGAAACTTCAAGGTCAGATAATAAACGAAACATGGTTTATTCCCTCTCGTTAACTTGCCGGTTTATTCATGTTGCCTGTTTATTCGTGCTGGTGGTTTATTCAAGTGGATCGGCAGCGCAAATAGCCTCCAGTGCCTGGGGGATTACCTTAAATTGCGCGGGTGTTTTGCTGATATGCTCACCATCGGCGTGAATTTCAAGCGCTGGTGCCGTAATAATTTCCATTTCGCGACTGGCCAGCGTAAAGGTTCTGCGAATTTTTTTGTGTTTGCCAAAGCGCAATAGCGGGGCGCAGGTTAGCATCTGCCAAAAACTTTGCGGATATAAGCTGTACAGATGCAGTAAGCCATCATCAATTTCAGAGTCTTCATTAATAATATTGCCGCCTCCATAATAGCGGCCGCTGCCTACAGCGAGTTGTATGGAACGCAACCTGTAACTGTCGCCGTTGGATTTTATCGCTACAAAAAATTTATTTTGATTATTGAATGCCGAAAAAATAGCTTTCAGGTAACTAAATACACCCCACTTCTTTTTCAGGTCGGGTGTTAACTCTTTAGTGACTTTAACGCCTAGCCCAATATGGGCGACATTAAAAAAATAGCGGCCGTTTACAATGCCCAGATTTATTTTTCGATACTGGTTTTCATAAATAATATGAAACGCTTCATCAATATCAGGGGGAATTCCCAATGAGCGGGCCAAATCATTGGCGGTACCCATCGGCAAAATGGCAAAGCGCAATTTATAGCGATAAAGCGCAGGTAAGGCTGAATTGATGGTGCCATCACCACCGCCAATAATTACCAGCTGAATATCCTTGTGATTGGCTTCAATCAATTGTTCCGCTGTTGCTGAGCCCTCAAGGTGTTTGATTACCACATCGGTGCCGGCATTGCGCAATAATTCAATGCCTTCGGCGATATCTGTATCCGCACCATTGCGACTATGCGGGTTAATTAGCAATAGGGCTTTCTTAGGTATAGTCACGGTTATTCACTCTTTGTAAGCCGCGCGCCAGTAACCAACAAGCTAATGCCCAGGCGGCTCCCGCCGTCCAACCGGCCAACACATCGGTAGGCCAATGTACGCCCAAATAAATGCGACTAATGCCTACCAGTAAGGTGATAAAAGTACAAAACAATAAAATAAAAATTTTAATACGCTTGCGCCTCTGGGTGGCGGCCAATAATGCGCCCAGCGTGAGGTAAGTGCTGGCCGCTAACATGGAATGCCCACTGGGAAAACTCGCGGTATAAATAACAGTGCGATGTGGAACCAGGTCAGGGCGATCACGATCAATTGTTTCCTTTAACAAACTGCTTGCACCCAGCGCACCGAGTGTTGCAATTAATACCACCAGTGCCAGGCGCGGTTTGTTACTCATGATTAAAAAAATTAACACTGCCAGGGTTAATAAAATCAGCACCGCATTGCCGCCCAGTGCGGTAATGTCCCTGCCAATTTCTTCCAGCCACGCAGGGCCAAGTGGGTCGCTCAAATCATTGGGGTTGCGCATTAAGAGCAATAAATAGCGATCCAGCTCATGCGGTTGATCTTGCAATGCCAATTGTGTGAGTAGCGCAAATAAAAACAGCGCTGCAAAAACAGCAAAAATTGCCAGGAGCACAGGTAGTTCCCGTTGCCATAGCCAATTGATGCTGCGCACCAAGCTGTTTGTTGATGCAGATACAGGTTCCGGAATGGCTGTTTTATCGCGCGACATCGCTGCTCCTGAAAAATCCGTGCTTTTCTCGCTATCCTGCACGGGGCGTATCTGTAAATAAGAGGCAAGTTACGAGCCAGTAGTTCAATTGGCGTATTACTTTTGTGATCAACTTAAAATTAAGATGCCTTGAACCTTAAATTTATTGAGCCTTAGATAAATATACCTCGACTTATAAATAAACTACTTCGCCCCATCAATACCTTGATCCACAATTAAAGCTCCTGGATTTATAATTAAAGTTTTTTGGTCCACTGATAAGTTTTTCCTGACTCAGTTTTTACATCCACCAAATAAGTATTATCCAACGATACTATAGGCAGTTTTTTGTCGGTATGTATTAGTGGCTTCTTAATTTGTGGCACTGAGTAGAATGGGTTTGTATTTTCCCCGCGCGCATTTTTTACCTTAAAGCCCAGTGCTTGGGGTAAGGAGGCATAGCTGCGAATGCGCAAATTACCGCCCAAGCGCGACAGAATTTTCAATTCACTGACTTCACCCTTGTTCCAGCGCATATCCACCACAAAACCGCCGCGCATCACCAAGCCTTTTACCTCGCCGCTGGGCCAATCTTGCGGTAGGGCCGGTAACAAATGAATAGCTCCATCGTGACTTTGCGCCAACATCTCGACAATGCCAGCGGTAAAACCAAAATTGCCATCAATCTGGAAGGGCGGGTGGGCATCAAACATATTGGGGTAGGTGCCGCCTTCTTGCGAAATAGTATCTGTGTTGAGCGATGCGGGTTTAATTTGCTCGCGAATTAATTTTAAGGCGCGGTCACCATCCAGCATGCGCGCCCAGAAATTAATTTTCCAATTCATGGACCAGCCGGTTGATGGGTCGCCACGTTGTTCCAGGGTTACACGCGCCGCATTAAATAATTCCGGTGTGCGCAGCGGCGAAATCTGGTTGCTGGGGTGTAAGCCATATAAATGGGAAATATGGCGATGTTTATCCTGCGGATTGTCCCAGTCATCCAGCCACTCTTGCAATTGGTGATACTGGCCGATCTGCATGGGTGGTAACTGGTCGATAATCTGTTGCCAGCGTTTTATTGCTGGTTTTTCTTCACCGAGAATTTTTGCCGCCGCTATTGAGTGCGTAAATAAATCAAACAGGAGTTGATTGTCCATAGTAACGCCAGCGGCGATTTTCTTTCCGGTAGCTGCAGGTTCATTTTCCGGTGACATGGAAGGCGAAACGATTAACCAACCAGTGCGCGCATCCTTCACTAAAAAATCTTCAAAGAAATCGCAAGCACCTTTCATAATGGGAAATATGCTGCGCAAAAATTCTTTATCGCCGGTGTACAAATATTTTTGCCACAGGTGTTGTACCAGCCAGGCATTGCTGGTGGGCCATGCACCCCAGGATCCATCAATGCCACCGCTAATACGCCAAATATCGGTATTGTGGTGCGCCATCCAACCGCGTGCGCCGTACATGGCGCGTGCACTTTGCTGGCCGGTTTGCGCAAGGTCGCGAATTAATTGAATTAGCGGATCTTCCAGTTCACCTAAGTTGGTAACCTGCGCCGGCCAGTAATTCATTTCGGCGTTGATGTTAATGGTGTATTTGCTATCCCAGGCTGGGTCCTGGCGATAATTCCAGATGCCCTGCAAGTTCGCCGGTTGGGTGCCGGGTTGCGATGCAGAAATTAATAGATAGCGGCCAAACTGGAAATACAAATTAATTAATTGCGGGTCATGGCGTTTGGCAAATTCGCGAATGCGTTTATCGGTGGGCTCCTGCGCAAATTCATTGCTACCTAAATCCAGCGCTGCACGCTCAAAATAGTTTTTATAGAAATCGCTGTGTACTGCAAGCCGGCCTGCAAATGGGTTATTGCCTGCGCTAAATTTTTCAGCTGCTTTATGGATAGCATCTTCTACGCGTGCAAGGGCATTCCCACTTATATCTTTATAGCTTACAAAGTTGGTCGCAATGGCCACCAGAATCACCGCGCTGGATGCATTGGTAATTTCCAGTGTATTGCCACTTGCTTTAACGGTGCCATCGCTATTCACCAGCTTTGCCAAACTGGCCAGCTGCACTTGCCCCTTAATACCTTCATGGTCGCGCGAGCGGCCCTGCATTAACAGACTGGAGTTTGCTGCATTGGCGTTAACAATAAATTTATCGGGGTGAGTTAATGCGATATTAAAATTCAACGCTTTCGCGCGATCAGCACTCAAACGAATAGCAATTACCTGATCCACAAAGGAGCAGAATATTTCGCGTGTGTAGGTTATATCGCCCACTTTATAGCGAGTGCGCGCAACGGCATTGCTAATATCCAGTTCGCGATAATAGTCGGTTGCATTTTTATGTAAGGGGAAATCGATAAGTAAATTACCCGCCGTTTGGTAGGGCATACCATTGGAACCCTGGCTGGTAATGGTCTTTTCAGCAAGGTCTGAAGCTTCCGTGTATTTCCCATCGCTAATTAACTGGCGAATTTTCGGCAGTGACTCGCGCGTCGCCAGGTTCAAATTATTGTGCGGCCCACCGGCCCAAAAAGTATCCTCATTCAGCTGCAAATTCTCCTGCGCAACCCCCCCATGCACCATAACCCCCAAACGCCCATTACCCAGGGGCAGGGCTTCCTCCCATTGGTTGGCTGGTTTATCAAACCAGAGTTTGAGTGGCGCTTGTTCCGCCTGGCTGGTTGAGGCAATAAATATAAGGTTTATCAGTGCGAGTTGTGTGAGTGCGCGAAGAATGGAATTCATCGTTTAATTCCCTGAGCTGTTAATCATTTATGTGTTTTTGTAAGCAGGGAAGTGTAGCGGTTGATGAGGATTTTGTTGATCGCTTGCGAGCTGGCGTAGAATTAAAAAGTGCAAAGGTCTGTAAGTTGTTTACAGGAAAGCAGGCCAATAACCAAGGGTGATTAGTTGGCCCCGCGATTTATGTGAATTGCATGTTTGTTATTGGATAAATATCACAAAAACTCTTTGGCTATTTCTTCCATGGACGGCCAGGTGTTAATGGCCGGGCTATTTGCCAGGCAGACAATCCATAATTGCTTCTCGGGAAAATGCGCGATCACGCAATTGAACCCAACCCAGCCACCCGTGTGGTAGGTGAGTTTGTGTTCGTCATAAGTATCAAATTCCCATCCATAACCATAATCAATTATTTCACCGGTTGTGGTGGCTCCCGAGGTAAAAATTTTCCCCATCATGGTCAAGCTGACTAAGGAATGGTTCTCTAATGCGTGAATCCATTTTTCCAAATCGTTGAGTGACGAATAAATTCCACCTTCACCCAAAAGGGTATTGCCCGAGGCGTAATCCATATTTTCAAAAAATGGCCAGCGAGAATAGGAAATAGCCTGGTGTGGAATTTCAAACGGAGGGTTATAGGTGCGGCTATTATGCATTCCCAAGGGTTTAAAAATGGTATCGGAAAGAAACTCGTTAAAGGGTTTGCCAGTTACTTTTTCTATAATGCTGGCCAGTAGGTTGTATCCACCATTGCTGTATTCGAACCTGTGGCCGGGTTTGAAATCCAGCTGTTGGATATTCCGGTAATAATTGTAAACATCGGTGTTAAATACCAATGGCTTGTGTTCATCCTCGGTGCAAAGATCGTCATAACACTCAGGTAATCCGGATGTGTGGTAAAGCAGATGTGCAATGGTAACTGGCTCCATGCACGGGGGAAAGTCGGTGAAGTATTTGGTGATTGAGTCTGTGGCTGCTAACTTCCCTTGCTCCTCAAGAATGGCAATGCCCATAGCGGTAAACTGTTTGGAAACTGAAGCAAGGCGAAAATTGGTATCTGGTGTTACGGGTTCTTGTGTTTCCAGATTACGTAAACCATATCCCTTTTTAAAAATACTAGCTCCCTTATGTACAACCAAGGCAGCAAGGCCAGCTTTGTTATACAAATTGTATTGCTCAAATTTCCTGTCGAATGAATAGGTTTCCATATCGAGTCCCTAAACTGGTATTGGTCCTGCTTGAAATTATCTTTGTGTAATTCCTGAGAGATGCTATCACATTACACATGCTAGTTTTGTGATCTGTTGAGCTGCTAAAATGCGGGTTTGGTTCTATAGGATGGGCATGGATTTATGCCCGGTATTTAAGGAGTTTCCTTTGTTATCATCATTGCTACAATACTTTCGCTCTGAACTGTTAAGAAAAAACTGCTTTTCCATTTTTATAAGTGCGTTCTTACTAATCTATTCCCAGTCTCTACTAGCCTTTCATTGGGGGCCTTTCCCCGGGCGCTATGATTGCCCCGAAATTGCCAACTCCTATGAATGCGCTTTGTCGCTTGAACAAAAAATTAACCTTCCATTTATCCAGCGTGTCAGTGAGAAAAAGCTGGACGTGGTATTACTCAGTGGTGAGATTAGATCATTTATTAATGCTTATGATGATCCTGCAACTTTTCAGATTGACGAGACTTTAGGGTATTCAATTTTGGAAGTGGTTGGCGACTCTAGGTATGTTGTGCTGGGTAAACAGTTTGGAGAGGGTGGGGCATTTTCATTGCTGGACCGTAAAACCGGTGCTTACCATAAATTAATAGGGTACCCGGTATTTTCGCCAGATGGCAAAAAGCTTATAGAAGCCTATACGGATTTTTCTGCCTTTAGTCCCACCGTCTTACAGATTTATAAAGTGATAGATGGAGCAATTGAGCTTGAGTATAAAGCTGATGTGGGTGATGAATGGAGTGCGGACTGGGGGGCAGAGGCTATTGTATGGCAATCCTCATCAGTAATAACCTTCACCAAGGTAACAATAGACTGCTCGATAAATGAATCGGCCCCTTGTGAAAATAAGTCGTTAAAGTATAACGGGAAAGGCTGGGAAGTTTTTTAGTGGCAGGCCTTGACGATAATGTCGAATTTTGTATAGGTGGAAAAGGATGAAGATGGTTCGATGTGTTGGATTACTATTGTTCGTTGTGCTCGCATTTAATGCGGTAGCAGAAACTTCTATTGCAGATGTTCGTGCACACCAAACACTAAAGGATAGCTTCATAAAAAGTTACAACGCTGGTGAATTTAATGCGCTCTATGCAATGGCTACCAAATTGTACCAACAGCGCGTTAACGAGCAAGAATTTGTTGCATGGTTGCAAGACAGTCGCAATCGTAGTGGCAAGATCAACAGTAGCCAATTAACCGATGATTTAAGCAGTGTAAAATACTTTTTGTTAAAAGGTGAGCTGCAAACATTGCGTTTCGAACTCAGTGCCGCATCTGCAACGCAGTTTAATGATGTGGATTTTGTGGTCCTTAATAGCAGTTCTCGTCCTATTATGGCCAGCACTAACCCGCGCCGTAGTAAACTTGAAAAACAGGTTGATGCGGCTTTGCAGAACTTGAGTGGCGATCCACGCTCAGTGGGTTTTTCAGTGGGTATTTATCACCAGAAGCAATCCTATGTGTTTCACTACGGTACCACTGAGCACGGCAAATCGAAGCTGCCGACAAGCGATACCCGTTATGAAATTGCTTCAATTAGCAAGACGTTTACAGGCACCTTGCTTGCTCAGGCAGTGATAGAGAAAAAACTGACACTGGATGACGATATTCGCATGTATTTAGATGGCGATTATGCCAATCTGGCATTCGATGGTGAGCCGATTCGCATCAAGCATCTACTTAATCATCAATCCGGCCTGCCAGCTATTTTTCCTGATGATCCGGCAATCTTTGCCGATCAAAATTATGAGCAAATACCTTATCGAATTATTGCGGCACGATCAGGCTATACGCGCGAGCGTTTTCTAACGGATTTACGCGCATTCAAATTGACAGCAAAACCCGGTAGTCAATTTCGCTATTCTAATGCCTCTGCAGATCTAGCTGCGCTGATTCTTGAAAAGCTTTATCAAAAACCATTTTCGCAATTGCTAACCGAAAGGCTGTTCACGCCGTTGGCTATGCACAGCAGTGAACTTCAAGTTGCACAAATCGAACATCCACGACTTGCGTTCGGTTATAACGAAAATGCCAAGTTGATGCCACGCAACATCTGCATGATCGGTGCTGATGGTGGGATCCGTGCTACAGTGGATGACCTGTTAGGTTATTTGCGTTATCACCTTGATGAGAGCACTCCGGCAGTAGCCTTGTCTCACGCGGTGACTCACGGTGCTTTACCAAAATATGCTGTGGGGCTCAATTGGCAAATGAAAACTGATTGGCGTGGCGTCCGCCAGTTGTGGCAGAGTGGTGGTTCATTTGGATTCAGTTCCTATGCAATTCTTTATCCGGAACAGGATCTGGCAATTATTATTTTAAGCAACGAATCTGATTCGCAAGCACAACAACGATTACAGGCTGCAGCCCGAGAGATTTTTCATCGGTTGCGTTAGTGTGTGGCTTGTGCTTGAGTGTGTGCAAATTTTCGGCAGTTCGTAGAGCGCATATCCTACCTTAGGGGTATCTATATTAAGCACAAAGTAGTTAATACAACAGCGAGAAAGCTGTGAGTTACACGCACTGCCTTTGATAGGATATAACAATTAAAGAAATGTTAGTGCCCAGCGTTTTTGTGTTAAGTGTTAATGGAGTGAATGATGTTGGATCAGCTTGTGTCATCAAAATTTAGAAGACCACGGAAGTTATCAGATCCTTATAATGATTTTACCAACGAAATGTTGACTCGTTTGCTCAGGTTAAAAGATGACGAGTTTGGTTGGTGTGAGTTATCTCATCTGTTTGGTCCCCATCTTCCTGCTGGCACGTATGACGAGGTAATGTACTTTTTGCCGCGTGCGTTTTCCTGTTTAAAAGAACGTGAAGATGATGCTTTGTCTTTGGTCACTGCTGTCTTTGGTTTTTGCTCAAAAAATATTAAAAACTTAAATCGCGACCGCCTGGATTTATTGGTCATGGAAGAGATCAGGACTTGCCTTGAGTTTTGGATTAGAGATTTTAGGGTGGAGCACTTTGATAGGCAAATGTGTAAAGCTAAAGGCTGGGGGCGCAAGTATTTTGATTATGTATACAACTCGGAAACCCTCTGTGAGGCGATCACAGATTTAACTAGATTTGAAGTGTTAAGTTCGATTGCAACTGATTTTGTTAGAGGGCTTGCACATCATGACGGTGATATTGTAAAAGCTTCATGGTTTTTAGAGTTGTCTCGCTCTCGCTATGACGTCCGCACCCCCTCAGAGAATCTTGAAATACTGAGCATTTTGTCAAATAGGGATTTATTGCTTAACGCCTACGTTGTGATTTGGACTGAAGTATCAGAATATATGCCGACTTATTGGCGTGATACTTTTAAAAAGTTAGGTTTATAAAATGCATCACAATCTTGGATTGTGGGAAAAATATCTATTCCGAAGCTGTTTGATACATAACCCCAACCCCATGAAAGGCTTGCTCTTGCACATTAAAGGATAAATAAATGAAATTTTCTTCCATCTTTTTTGCGTTTTCTATGATTGGTTTTACCAGCATCAGTGTTATGGCGCAGGAGGCACAGCGCCCTGGAATTGATAGCTATACGCTTGGCGAGACTTGGGAGTGGCAAGAGAAGCTTGTGCGAGATGCCGAGCCGAATAAGGCGTTGATGGAGAGTTCGGAAACGCGTGCGGTTGTTGTGGAGGCGGGTGAGAAGAAGTTTGTTAAAAAGTTTGCGGGTGGTACCAAAACTTATGCGATAGACCAAACTGAGCCCAAGGCGGATGAAAAGGTATTTCGCAAATGGCCGCTGAAGGTTGGGGCTAAATGGGTATATGAAGAAAACTGGACTAGCGACGATGGTACTACTGGTTCTACAAAACAAGATGTAGAGGTGGTTGCATTTGAAAAAATTACCGTACCCGGTGGCACCTATTCAGCGTTCAAGATTGTGCATCGCGGAACATTTAAGAATGCACGCGGGAGTAGTGACATGAACGATACCTATTGGTATGCGCCAGAAGTAAAAGCCGATGTTAAACATGTGAATGAGAGTGGCGGACAGACCTATACATCGGTGTTGGCTAAATACACCGGTGGTGCAAAGTAGGCTTCGTCAAAAATTCTTACTGAAATATGCCGCAGTGCCTGGTCGGTATTTACTACCACTGTCACTGCGGCTTTTGTTTGCCAGGATTGGCTCGAATTAATTAGTCCATATATTTAGCCAGGAACGACAACACTTTTTCCGGCTGGCGACCAAACCAGTTGTAGCCATCACCGAAGCGGCTGGTTGTACCTTCAATCCAATAGAGTTCTTTATCACTGGTGCCCAGTGCCTTGAATGTGCGCTCTGCGTCCGATGGATTGTTGATAACTGCATCCTCAAGTACTTGCCACATCAGGATGGGAATGTCTTTTACATTCGGTGCCCAGAGTGCGCCAGACATATCGGCAGCGGCGAATCCACCCAGCTTCAATAACTCCAGGTCGATCAATTCCTGATATTGCGATATGCCCTGGTAGCCCGAAAGTTTTTCAAACACGGATGTCATGTTAGGTACCAGCGGACTGGCCATGCATTTCACATTCTTGAATAATTCTGGATGTTTGGTGATTGCCGCGTACTGCGAAATGCCGCCCAGGCATTGACTGAAGAGGGCGACATCCATTTTGCTGAAGCGTGGATGCGCATCAACAAATTTCTTCACGCCTACGCAATCGCGCCATTCCCATTGGCCGACACCACTAACGCCATTGTTGGCTGCACCGCTTTGCCCGTGGTTGCGGAAATCGTAGGTCAACACGTTGTAGCCGGCATCGGTCAGGTGTTTGTACTGGATAACGAAATCTATCTCGACTGCTTCAACGAAATTGCTCCAGGGCGCGCCCATGTGGCCGGGGTAACCGGCGCGGCACATCGGCAAGGCGTGATTGAAGATAACGAGTTTGTTGCTTTCACCACCTTTGGCCGGGATATACCAGGCTTCGAGTGGAGTGCCATCATCTGAGGGAATGGATAAGTCGTACCAGCCGGTCATGCCGTATTCGTCGGGGTTCTTGAAGATAAAACTGCGCGGCATTTTGATCATACCGGCCAGTGCTTTGACTTTAGCGTGATCGTCGGCAGAGATAGTTTTTTCCTGTTCCAGGGCTTTTTGCATTCTTTCTTTTGAAATTCCAGTCATGGCAGCGACTCCTAATAAGTGACTAACAGTGGGTGAGGGGTGCATGTCGTTGGTCGAAGCCTCATCACATGCATGAGCCCATCATAGGTGCGCTATTGTATTGGATAAATAGGCTTTAAAAGACATGAGTCGTTAGTTAAACTAAACAATATGCCTATACAACCATCAACACTCTACGCGCTGACCTGGTTCGCCCACATTGCCCGCCACCGTAGCTTCACCAAAGCCGCTACGGAAATGGAGGTCACGCGGGCCGCTTTGTCACAACATTTGAAAGGGCTGGAGCAGCAGCTCAATGTTCGGCTGATCAATCGCACTACGCGCGATATGTCATTGACTGAGGAAGGTCAGCGTCTGCTCGATGTGCTGCAGCCCGCATTGGCTTCTATCGAGCAAGCCATTGCGGAATTGGGTGAGGCGAGTGAGGAGCCCTCGGGGTTAATCCGCATGAATAGTTCGCGCATTGCTGCGCGGTTATTGATTGAACCCCACATGGGTAAATTTTTAGCGCGCTACCCAAAACTGCGGTTGGAATTGGTGATGAATGATGGTTTCTCCAACATAGTGGCTGATGGGATGGATGCGGGTATCCGCTTGGGCGCAAGCCTGGACGAACACATGGTAGCGGTGCCCATTACTCCTCCTATCGAAATGGCGGTTGTTGGCTCGCCGGCTTACTTTGAAAAATATGGTGTGCCCGAAACTCCCGCTGATTTGATAAAGCACAATTGTTTAGCTTATCGCTTTACTTCCAGCAGCACGATTGATCGCTGGTCATTTACCTCGCCGGATGATGCAAGCAACACCATTGTGTTCGAACCTAAAGGTAACGCCATCTTCAATGACGACGAGAACATGCTCAACGCAGCGGTGCAGGGCGTGGGCTTGATTAAGTACCTGGATATTTGTGTTCGTAAACATTTAGACGATGGTCGCCTGGTGCGAGTGCTTGCACCCTGGTGCAGACCTTTCCCCGGCTTTTATCTCTACGTCCCTTCGCGCGCGCAAATGCCTGCTAAAATTCGCGCGCTAATGGATTTTCTTATTGAGCAGCGAGAACAAATCGAGATGTAGTCATCAATGAGGAAGCAAAAGAAAAGTATGAAAAGATGATTTCTCACGCATAAATCATGATTCCTTGTATATATGAAAAGTAAATCGAAAAATCTCATGAATATCACGTAAAGGTTTTATATTGATTTTTGTTGGAGACGCTCCTTGGTACCTTGTGAGGTCATGGTGGTGATATGGTAAGTGAGAGAAATCAATTTTGGTCAAAAACTATGAAAGTATTATGTTCTTTTATTTTGGCTTTATTTGCGTCGAAGGCTTTCTCATGTATGCCTCTTAGTAGTTCTTTATTCTTTGCAGATGAATCAAAATTCAAAGATCATGTCGCCTCAGACGGTTCGTTTCTTCATGCACCAAAATTGAGTGTGAAAAGTGTTAAAGTAATGCGTGGTAAAGGTGGGGATGGGCAGTCCTGCAGTGATGCGGGGTCTTTAAGTATTCTATTAAGTTTGCCGAAAGCTTCTTCTTTCACATTTTATGAATTTGGCGTTTATTTTAAGGTTGTTAATGATTCCTCAAAAAATAATGTTTTGGCGGGGAGTCAATATCCTATGCTCCCTGTTAAGGTTTCAGGAAATAAAGCAGAATATATTCTTGTCTGGGTTGATGAGCGCCCGGAAGATCAGAGAAAAATTGATTTAGAGTTAGAGATTTTTTCTGTAACTCATAGAATGGAGATTGGGGCTTCATCAAAGGCTTGGGTTAAATCAGAATAATTGCTACAAAAAGGCACTCCCTTTCAGGGGTGCCCAAGAGGGGCGATACTATTTAATCATCAATATATTGGGCGTTACTGCCCACCTAAAAAGCGCAATTTCCGCTTCTGTCAGAAATCAGTTTGTACACCAATTAAATGGCCTAAAGTAAACCAAAAACCTTGAAAAATTCAGAGGTGTTTTGGTTTTTGCTGGCTTATTAAAATATTCTTTAATTACACAGAGTTTCTCATCCTATTAAATTAAAAAATTTGACCTGAGTAGTTTTACCTAGTGGTTACCGGGTATTTCTACTTGGGGCGATAGTGTTCCAGATTGGCGTTCTTTTGCTTAATGCTTGCTAGAATTAACTAATTAATTACATTTTTCTTGCAAGCAAACAAAAGGGTCTATTGGGGACTTTTTATATGTCTATTACCAGAAAATTTATGGTTGCATTGGCATTAATTGTTTTTGCCGGGCTGTTGCTGACGGCGATGACTTTTTATGTTGTGGAAAGTCGGGCGATTCAGGCAAAAGCGACGAGCGAAAGTGAGCGGATCAGCAAAGAGTCACTGCGTTTGTTAGGCGTGATTGATGTGATTATGGCTGAGCGCGTAAAAAACAGCATGGCGTTGTTGCGTGATTTTGGGCGAGCGTTGGGGGAACCCCGGCAGGGCGAAAAAATTCGGGTTAATGACCGCGATGTGCCAAACCTGCACCTGGGTGATGTGGCGATTGCCAACCAGTTTGATCTGGTCGATAAAGTGACTGCCATTATGGGCGGTACGGCAACAATATTTTCACGCGATGGTGCGGATTATGTGCGTATTTCTACCAATGTAATGACGCCCACTGGTCGTGCGACTGGCACTGTGTTAGCTCCACAAGGCGCAGCCATTAAAGAGATTCAGCAAGGAAAACCTTTTTATGGCTTGGTCGATATTCTGGGGAGTCCTTATCTTACTGCTTACGAACCGATTGTTGATGCAAACTCATCGACTATTGGTGTTTGGTACGTGGGCTATAAGGCGGACTTGCAAGAGTTGTTTTCAGTAGTACAAAAAAGCCGTGTGTTAAAAAATGGCTTTGTGGCTATTCGCGATAATTTGGGTGTTATCCGCGTGCATTCCGATAACGTTACCGCAGAAGAGGCCGCTGGCATTATTGCCGGTGATGTCCCCGGTTGGCAGTTGGATCAAAAAACCTTTACACCCTGGAAATATGAAATTATTGCTGCTTACTCTAACGATGAGGTAGATGCGTTGGTGGCGGCAGCGTCACTCAAAGCAGTAGCGATAATTTTGCTGGCCGGTGTGATTGTTGTCGTTATTGTTTATCAACTAATTCAATCCGTCGTGATTAAGCCTTTGTATAAAACAACCGCGCGATTACAAGATATTGTCAACGGCGATGGCGATTTAACCCTGCGCTTTAATTCTACCGGGCGCGATGAATTGGCAGATTTGGCCAATGGGTTTGACAGCTTGATGGACAGGCTACAACAAACGATTCAGTCAGTAACCCATGCGACTCATCAATTGTTTTCATCCGCAAAGGATTTAAAAGAAATTGCCAATCAAACCAATCAATCTGTGGTGCTGCAAAGCCAGGATATAAACAGCATTGCCAGCGCAATTTACGAAATGAGTACCTCCGCACAACAGGTGGCAAATAATGCAGACAGTGTTTCTGAAATGGCTAATCAAGCGCGGCAAGAATCGGATCAGGGCTATGACAATTTGCGCAGAACCATTGATTCCACACAAGCGCTGGCCACTAACATTGAACAGGCTGCCGAGGGAATCGAAGCTCTGGCAGGAGCAACTAATGAGATTGGTGCAGTTCTGGATGTGATTCGTTCGATTGCGGAGCAAACCAATTTGTTGGCATTGAATGCGGCGATAGAAGCGGCGCGTGCCGGTGAGCAGGGGCGCGGTTTTGCGGTGGTGGCGGACGAAGTTCGTTCACTCGCCAGCCGTACGCAAGCCTCTACCGCAGAAGTCGATAAAATGGTGAAGCGCTTCCAGAGCAATTCGATTCACGCTTCTGAGCAGATGCGTCTGGCGGAGGATCAGGTGCATGCGAATGTGACGGCGGCGGATGGTTCGGGTAAATCAATCCAGCAGGTGTTGTCGGCAGTGTCGGAGCTTAGCAATTTGAATCACGCGATTTCAGTTGACCTTATTCACGCTAGAAGAACTGGTACCAATTAAATTTTTCCTACACCGGCCGTTTGCGGGACTTTGGTTTTTACTTCTTCAGTGTTGTTGATTAATACTGAAGAATAGTTGTAGGGAATATCTGCAGTGCAATTACCTGGATAGGCGCGTGAGGTGCGGCTGACTTCGATGTTGCCGATGCGCTCGGTCTTACCGGGTGAGTCTGATGTGGTGTAGATGGAGTAGTGCAGTGATTCGTAATAATTGCGCTCCACACGCACACAGGTATTCGCGCGAATTTCACTTGCATCCTTCGCACCCACAATATAGTTATTGAAGAAGTGACCGGTTGCACCGCGATACATAGGCACGCGCAGTTTTACGTTTTTGTAGTAGTTGTGATGCATAGTCACTTTGCGATTGGCAAAGAGATCATCATCCGCCGCGCCCACCAAGCCGCCTTTGTGGTGATCGTGCAAATAGTTGTACGAGAGTGTGATAAAACCGGTTTGGCCTTTGATGTCGATAAGGCCATCGTATTTATCGATATTGGTTTGCACATCCGGGTTCTCTGAATAAATTTCGCAGTGATCTACCCAAATATTACTGGCATTGCCGGAAATACCAATCACATCGCCACCATTAACGTTTGAAGGCGTGCTTACACCCACCAGCGTCATTTTTAAATTGCGCACAATAATATTGTTGCTGCTGCCACCAATATCCAAACCAACGCCGCTTAAAAATGCGCTGCTGCCCACACCAATCAGCGATTTATTTGAACCCACACGAATCTGGCCACCAGCAGAGCCATTGCTGATAGTACCGTTGATAAGAATGGTGTAGGCTGTGGTACTTTCCGCGTAGCGTTTTAAATCGGCGTAATTATTTACACTCACGGTTGTGCCATTTTTTCCACCGCTGGTGCCGCCATTAAGGCTGGCAAAACCAATAGGCGTGGGCGTGTTAACCGTGGGTACGCTTGAGCTGGAGGCAACGGATGATTTGCTGGATGCGCTACTGCTAGCCACAACCGGGCAGGTGCCGGCTTTAGTGGATGCGCCTTCAACCTTCAGCGAATCAATATTGGCAAGGCCATCTGCTGTGATTGCCGCGAGTTGCAGGATGTTGTTGCCCTGCACCAAATCAATTTCCACGCTTGCAGTTTGCCAGCTAGTCCAATCGCCAGTTGCTGGTAATTGCACGGTGTAATTGCCGTTAGCGCCGCCGTTAATTAAGAGCGAACCATTGCGCGCGCTGGTGCCACCATTGGCGTAACGGAAAGTCACTGTGTAACGGCTGCTGGTGCTCGCATTTATTGCCCACTGAATTGCCGCGCCCTGCGCATTGTTCGCGTTGGTGTAGCCATTGCCAGTGACGAAATAGCTACCGACGTTGCCGTTGAAGATGCGCTACCGCCACACAAAGTGCCATTCACTTTAGGTGCACCGGCAGTGCCGTTTGCTTGAAAACCAAAACTGGCAGAAGCTTTTGGTGCGAGTGTGCCATTCCAACTTAATGCAGTTGCTGTGTAAGGATTTGACCCACTCAGTGTTGCATTCCAGGCATTAGTGACGGTTACGCCGGATTCCTGCCAGGACACAGACCAGTTATTCACTATTGATGAGGTGTCGTTGGTGACTTTAATCTCGCCGGTAAAACCTGAGCCCCAATTATTGGTGACTGTGTAGGTACAAACCGCAGAAGCATTTAACGCTGTTGCCGATAAACAAGCCAACAGGATTGGTTTTAATACGCTTTGTATACGCTGAGGTTTTGGAAATAGAAAACTATTCATAACACAAGACCTGTAGTTGGGCGATTGCCAATTTCATTATTTGACGTTGCAATCGCGATAATTATTGAAATTTTTCTTACTGCGCAAACGACATTGCCTACCACAGGCAATGTCGCTGGGCCGTATTAATTAGCAACAAGAAATTAATTACACACAGTGCCCGTAATTACCGGTGCAACTGCAGTTCCCGCCGCTTTAGTGCCCTGGAAACCAAACTCAACGGTTTGTCCCGGCTGAATCACTTTGTTCCAATCCAGATTCGTTGCAGCATAAGGATTGCTACCGGTAACTGTGGCGTTCCAGCTATTGGTAATGCGCGTGCTGTCGGTATAGGTCCAGGAAATGCTCCAGCCATTTATTGCAGTGGTGCGGTTGTTGGTAATGCGAATCGCGCCGGTAAAACCTGCGCCCCAATCATTGCTCACTACATAAGTACAATTTTTTGCACTCGCGCTGCTTGCCACTGAGCTGGAAGAGCGAGAGGAAGAAATTGCGCTGCTTGAACTTTTTGATGAGCTGCTCGGTGCAATTGATGAACTAGTTGCAACTGAAGAACTCGTTGCAATTGAAGAGCTGGATTTAACCGAAGAACTCGAAAGTACAGGAACACTTGATGGTGCTGACGAGCTTGCTGGCCGTGATGAACTTGCAGGTGCAGACGAACTTGTAGGTATAGATGAGCTTGAAGAAGAAACAGTCCCGTTATTGACACACATGCCTGGGTTAACTGAATCCACAAACACATTGACGGTTTTGCTCATGCTATCGCCGTCGCTGTCTTTCACTTGCAAAGTGAATGACGCCATACCGCAATCTTTTGCGGTAAAGGTTGCCGTGGTACCGCTGATTGCTACGCTGCCATTCGCAAGATTACTCACCGAATAGCTTGGGCTAGCAGTGTAACCGCGGAAAGTATCGCGCAAATTAATACTGACGGTTTTTCCGCTCGCAATGTTGTAATGCATACCGGCTTTCCATTGCAGGTATTTATCCAATTGCGTGTAACCATCGCGATCTGCATCGTTATTTGCATCAGAAAAATCATTAGCCGATGAAGTGGGATTTAATCCGTACCAGGTTTCCCACCAGTTAGGTAGGCCATCGTTATCGCTATCCCAATCGGTTGCGCGGTAAGTAGTTGGGTAACTTTCATAACCACCGGCGTCATCCTGATGATCAATTAATCCCGGCTTGCCAGATTTGCTGCCTTTGTAAGTGTAAGTGCCGTTCAATGTTTCATTGACGATACGAATATCGTGGTTATCAAACACTGGTTGTGTTGCACCTACATCCGACAAAACATTTTTGTACGCGGCTTTTGCCGTGTGAATAGTGGCGTAAGAGGGGAAGAAGGCTTGGCTGACCCAGGGTTCATAATCTGCAAAGGGCTGGCCACTCATAGTGCGGCCTTTGGCGGAATTACTTTCATCAAAATAACCCGGCATTACGTTGCCAGAATAATAATATTGTTGCTTGCCACCAAAGTTGTCTTCGTAGGTCGCGCTCAATGCGTGGAAAACGCGTGAAGCTGCACCGGGTTTGTAATAGTTATTTACAAAATTAACCTGGCTGGCGCCGCCATCGGTAGTGCGCCCGCCCCAGTTGTAAACGACGTTATTAAAAATATCCAAACGCCCGGCGAAATTCGCGTTTGCATCCAAACCGCCAGCCATAGACCAGTTGCGGCCTTCGTTATGGGCGAGCAAGTTATGATGGAAGCTACCGGTATCGCCACCAATACTCGCTGCATAACCGTGCGCAGTGCCGGCGGGATAATTTTGATGGCCAGCCACATTTAATGCTTCGGCTAACATGGTTCTTTGCAGCGAAATATTTTTTGCGCCGCGCGATGAAAAAGCCTCATCAATAGTCCAGCTAACCGAGCTGTGATCAATAATGGCATGATCACTACCGGTAAGTCCCATACCATCATAGGTAGGGCCAGCACCAACGCGCACGCGCATGTGTTGCACTACAGCATCTTTTGCACCGCTTAATCCAAAAGGTGCACCGCGCAGCGTAATACCTTTACCGGGTGCTGTTTGCCCGGCCACTGTGACAAACGCATGGTTCAGCGTGAGGCGGCTGTTCAGCGTAATAACGCCGGCCACATCAAACACAATGGTGCGTGGGCCTGAATCAGTTTCAATCGCGTCGCGCAAACTGCCTGCGCCGCTATCATTTAAATTAGTAACTTTTATAACTTTGCCACCGCGACCACCCATCGCATAGCGACCATAACCTTCAGCGCCGGGAAAGGCTAATTGACGCGGGCGGAATGACCAGACATTACCGCGTGTAACTACGCCATTGGCATCCACCGAATCCACTCGCCAGAAATATTGGTTGCGACTGTATAAATTCGTGAGTGCAAATGTGGTTGCGGTTTGTTGGCCTTTATAAATTCCCGAAGTAGATGTTGTGGCGCTTTCCACTTGCGATTTACTGGTGCCCACATAAACATGTTGTGAGCTTGCGCCCACAGCATTACTCCAGCGCAAGGTGTAATTGCCGCTGTCGCTATCCACATGTTGATCATTATCACCAGGAATTGGATTGGCAGTTTGCTTGGTAGAATCGGGAATATTTAATCCAAAACCATTAATAATTACATTTTTATTGGATGCACCTGTGCTTGTATCTGCCTTCACTAAAATATCGGCTTTGCCATTGCTGCTAGTGAAAGTAATAAACGCGGTTTTTGCAGTGCTGTTACTAGTGGCGCGATTACTCGGCGCCAAATTATTTATCACTTGCGTACCGTTTACTGAAATATCCAGCGGCGCAAACGTATTGGTGGTAGGGCTGGCAACAGTATTTAACGTAAGTAGCAGTGTGTGAGTGCCGTTAGGCAAACCGGAAAAACTCATCAATATCGCAGCACCGGCTTCGCCGCCATCCACGGTAACACCATCATTGGCAAGGCGCGCGTAGTAGGGCGCTTCAGTGCCGGCTTTGTACCAATCGGATTTTAAGCCAGTGCCACTACCTTGTTTGGTAAGCGTGACAGTGACACCGCTGAGGGTTTTGCTAATTGATGCAGCTGTTTCAACTGGCCATGCAATATAACCGGGCTCATTCACGCCGGATTCCGGGCGCCCCAATTGATTGAAATCGACTTTTAATTGCGGTGACTGTGCATAAACGGATTGGCAGAGCACGCCGACAATGGCGGCGCAGAGTGCATTCTGTGCGAAATTATTTTTCATTTTTTTCAACTCCTGCTGAAGTTGTGCAATTTATTAATGTGGAAATTTTAAATCCCTCCCAACCTCCCTTTAAAAAAGGGAGGAGTCTTGTTCCACTCTTTGAAAAAGAGGGGTTAGGGGAGATTAATTATCACGGCACCAAACTGTTGATATATTCCTCAAGGTTCACCCAGCCATCGCCATCTTTATCGAGCATTGCATCGCTGGCGCTGCTGGGGTTAAAACCATTTTGTGTTTCCCAGGTATCGGGCATGCCGTCGCGATCAGTATCTTTTGGTGCAGTTGCGCCGGGGAAATTACCTACCACATTCACAATTCCCAAACTGGTTTCATCGCTAATGGTTTTGCCTTTTTTACCGTAGGAAGTCAGCTCGCCAAATACATATGCATCTACTTCATCGCGTTGATGTGAAGTGCCTGCATTGTTAAGTACAAATTGCAACGCAGCAGAAGCACTTAATACCGGAACAGCAGGATAGGTAACGGAAGGCGTGGTCCACCAGGTAACCGAACCGTAATCGCCCTGGCCAAGCAGACGGCCATTTAACGCACCATCTTTATTGCTGTCATACCAGTTGTCGACTGCATAAAGGTTGTAGGCAGGGCCTGGGCTATCGAGTGTGCCGCCTTTAGTTTCCGGGCCGGTAATAAAATAATTGCCGAGCATGGCGCCATCGGAGCGGCCAGAAGTATCACCGAGGATGTAACCGGAAGTGACCCAGTTATAAATCACGTTGTTCACAAATTGCAGTGTGCCGCGTGCTTTAGGGTTGCGTGAATTATTGTCGATATAGAGCGAGCGAATAATCGAGGTGCCGCCAGTGTTGACCAGTCCACCGGTGGAGTGAGTTTGCAAACCCTGCGCAACAATTGAATCTTGCAGCGTGATGTTATACAACTCGGAGCCGCTTTCCTCATTCAAATCGAAAGTGCCATCGCGGCCCCAACTCAATGAAACATTATCAAAAATAATATCGTGGCCGTTGGCAATGGCGACTGTATCTTTTTCGCTATCACCAATTTTTCCCATGCGGAAGCGCACATAGCGCACAATGGTATTTGATGCGCCGGAGAAGGAAACACCATTGCTATAAATGCTAATACCTTTGCCCGGCGCAGTTTGCCCGGCAATGGTTTGGTTGCTTTTAAATACCAAACGCGTATCCAGTTTAATCACACCACTTACATCAAACACCACAATGCGATTGGGTTGGCTAATGGCATCGCGCAGTGAACCTGAGCCGCTATCATTTAAATTGGTTACGTGAACCACAGTGCCTTCACGGCCACCGGTTGCCAAACGACCAAAACCTTGTGCACCGGGGAATGCAAGGGTAGGGCCGGTGGGAGTTGGTGGTGTTTCTGCGCAATTAATTCCGCTTACGCCTGGGCCGGTAATTTTTATGGAATCAATATTTGCTAAACCATCGGCCGTAGTCGCAAGCAATTGCAAACTATTATTGCCGCGTTGCAATTGAATGGTCGCTGTTGCACTTTGCCATGTGGTCCAGGCACCGGTAGCCGTTTGATTAATGGTGTAGCTGCCATCTGCATCAGAATTTACCGAGAGATTGCCAATGCGCGTTGCAGTTCCGCCATTCGCATAACGAATAGCGACAGTCGCGCTGCCAGCAGCTTGTGCATCAATTTTCCATTCCAGGCCTTTGCTAATCGCATTTTCCGGATTTGCATAACCTGTACCGAGATAACCGGCGTGATCGGTTTCCACGGGAACTGTTTGGGTATTGCAATAACCGGTTTGGCTTTCTTCGATAGTAATGGTGTTGTTTGAATTATTGCTGCTGGCGCTGGATGAGGATTTGCTTGACGGTACCGAACTTGAACTGGGCGCAATACTGGATGCAGGTTTGCTGGATGCCATTACGCTGCTGATAATTGAACTGCTTGCAACTGAACTGGAACTTTTTAGCGATGAGCTGGTTGCTGGTGCAGAACTACCAATTACAGAAGAACTAATTACCGCAGAGCTAACGGCAATTGAAGATTTACTCGAGCTGGAAATAATTGCACTGGATGACGCTTTGGAAGAAACCGGTGCAACGCTTGATGCAACTGAGGAGGTGGTTGCACCACACAAACTGCCATTCACCTTAGGTGCGCCGGCAGTGCCATTGGCTTGAAAACCAAAACTCGCTGATGCCTTGGGTGCGAGCGTGCCATTCCAACTTAAGGATGCAGCCGAGTAAGGGTTTGAACCACTCAATGTCGCGTTCCACAAATTGGTAACTGTTGCGCCCGATTCCTGCCAGGACACAGACCAGTTATTGACTGTTGCTGTTGTGTCATTGGTTACTTTAATTTCGGCGGTAAAGCCAGAGCCCCAATTATTGGTGACGGTATAACTACACGCTGCCGAGGCGTTGTGACTGGCGATAGCCGCGCCAAGCAGACCAATAGTACCGATTGTATTTAACGTAATTTTTTTCATTTTTTGATCCAATTAGTGTGAGGTACGTAAGTGTCAGGTACGTTAGTGTCAGATAATAGTTACCACACAGAATTTTTAAACTTGTTGCCTATGCACAGTGGATAAAAGCAAAACCCTCGTATTGATATGCGAGGGTTTTGCTATCGCTTAATACCTAGAGGTAACCCACTTTTTGTGCGAAGGAAATAATTGAACTGCCGTAATCACCACCCCAGCTGTAACCGGTGCGACGCTCTTCCGACATTTGGGTAATGTCATAGAACTTGCTGCCATCGCGATCACTGAAGAAACCACGGTTGGTATTCAGATCGTAGAAGCGATACCACATTTTGCTGCCGGATTTCGGAACAATTGGATTGGTAGAGGCTTTGGACGAATCGTAGGTGTAATTATTTAAGTATGTGCCGGGGCTGTTAAACCAGTTAACGCCAGCTTTCACGGCCGCTTCGATTTGTGCAGTTTGTGGTTGGGTCATCAGGAAGGCGAGCACGCCAACCGATTCACTACCACTTAAGGATTCCAATTCATAAGCGCGCGCTTTTTTCGGTTGATAATCGGTAGCGCCATGTTGTGCACACCACACGGTTAATTTTCCATTTTGTTTCCACTGCGCTTTCAAAATGTAATCCACACCTTTGCTGACTGCTGTTTTGAATTTCGCGCGATCAGAATCGGAGAAGACGTCGGTATCAAATGGTGCGCGCTTGTTTACCGCGAAATCCAATACCGTTAATGCGTAAGCCATACCGTTATCATTAAAAGTCGCGTGATCTGCATAGCCACCTTTTAATGGATAGAACTGTGGCAATGCCCCCGTGCTGTATTGTGAGCTAACAATAAAGTTTGCCGCGCGGCGCACCGCATCGCGGTATTTGGTGTTCTTACCATTTTTGTAAACTTCAGCGAGGTAAACCATTTCAGTAATAGTTGCACCGTTGTCGATGGTGCCGCTATCGCTGCCGCCATTACCGGCACTGACTGAATTGTAATCCAGGTTTTTGGGCCAGCCGCCGTTGGACTGTTGGTAAGACTGCACAATATCCGCCTTGCTGGCGTTCCATTTGGTTCTGGCTTTGTTAAACCAGTTTGCTGCCGGGTTGCCATCCAGCGTTAGCATTTTCACAGCAGTTGAAGAAACGGATGATGAACTTGAGCTGGATTTAATGGATGACGCAACTGAAGAGGAACTGCTGGCAACATTGGGGCAGGTGCCTGCTTTTGCTTGCGCTCCGTCAACTTTTAACGAATCGATATTGGCTAAACCATCAGCAGTGATGGCAGAAAGTTTTAAGCTGTTGTTACCTTGTACTAAATCAATTTCCACAGTCGCGGTTTGCCAGGTTGCCCAGGCACCAGTGACTGGCAAATCAAGGGTGTAATTACCATTGCTGCCGCCATTAATTAACAGCGAGCCATTGCGGTTGGTGGTGCCGCCATTTGCAAAACGGAAATTCAATGTGTAACGACCACTGCTGGGCGAATTCACTGCCCATTCTATTGCAGCACCTTGCGCATTGTTAGCATTGGTGTAGCCATTGCCAGTGAAACCTGTGTTGGTATTTTCAGTGGCAATACCATCCACACGGCAGAAACCGGCTTGTTCTTCTTGAATCGTAAATGAATAAACACTCGGTGCACTGCTGCTGGATTTGGATGTGCTGGTCGCCACAACCGAGCTGGATGACTTGCTGCTTGTCACCGGGCTTGATGTAGTAGGTGTGCTGGATTTAATTGAACTCGCAACACTGCTAGGTGTTGAGGATGCAGGTGTTGATGATGTGCTCGTGCCACACAAAGTGCCATTTACTTTTGGCGCACCGGCAGTGCCATTGGCTTGAAAACCAAAACTGGCGGAAGCTTTAGGGGCGAGTGTGCCATTCCAGCTTAATGAAGCGGCTGTGTAAGGGTTTGATCCGCTCAGGGTTGCGTTCCATGCGTTAGTTACTGTTGCACCGGATTCCTGCCAGGATACTGACCAATTATTTACTGTCGCTGCGGTATCGTTAGTTACTTTAATTTCGCCGGTAAAGCCTGTGCCCCAGTTGTTGGTGACTGTGTAACTACAACCAGCCCAAGCCCCTGGTGTAAGCGCAAGAGAAATAACTGCAGCAATGGCGGAACGTTTTATTAACTGCTGTGTACGAATATGACTGTGTAAGTGTTTCATAGTGTTACCTGAATTTTTATCTTAAAAATGATTGGCCATTAAAAGGCGAGAGTTAAATCACTCAACCATTATTAAGGTTGAGTGATGCATCAACTTATTTTTCGTGCCGCATTTATTGTGGGCCTGCACAGCGAGTGACTAAATCTGGAACCTTATCTGCTGCATCCAGAGTGTATTTGTAGGGAGCTGTAGTGAATGGCACAACATTAAAATCCTGGCCCGAAACTTTGCGAACACCACCCATTCCACTTTGTTTGTTTCCTGAGGTGTTGTCGTAAATATTTCCGCGTGCAGTAATGTGTGTATAAACATCGTATGAAAACTGATGAGGATTATTTACATCTTTGAAGTAATTATTTTCTATCAGTGCTACGCCATAAGAGCCAACACCTATGCAATAGGAATTACCGGGGGAATTGAAGTAATTGTTGTACTGATGACCCGTACCATAAACAACACGGGGCATACGTTGATCAACATTGGTTGACCACCAGTTATGGTGATAAGTTACTTTGAGTTTGCCCCAATCTTCCGGGTGATCGCCGCCACCTGAACCATTCAGGCTCGCAAACCGGTGAGTGTGGCTTTTACTGGTGTACCAAAACTTGGTCCAGGATACGGTTTGATAATTGGACTCGTTGGTGATATCCAATGAGCCATCACCTGAATCCCAAATATTTAAATGGTCGTACCAGATGTGATGTGAATTACGCGAAGAAATAGTGTCATCGGGTCCGGCATTTGGCCAAATGCCTTTGATATTTAAATTGCGAATAATAATATTGCTGACACCGGACATAGAAATACCGCCGTGAATGGTGGCATTTTTATCAGCACCTTGAATGGTTTTATTACTCGCAATCTCTAAGGCGGAACCCCCTTCGGTTTTGATTGTGCCTGACACAATCACAACTCGCGCAGCACGGTCTTGCACAGCTGCTTTTAATTCAGCAAATGTTTTTACCGTAGTGGGGGATGCATTGCCGCCGCCGGTAGTGCCATTTACGCCATCTGCGTTCAGGGTAGCAAAGCCTTCCAGAGTTTTGGGGCAAGCGCTGTTATTGTTAACACTGCTACTACTTGCTGCACTGCTGCTACTTTTCACGCTGGAGCTTGCTGCCGTAGCGCATGCGGCAGGCGTAATACCATTACCCGTTACCGATAAATAATCTACGTTCGGCAAGCCACTGGTGGTACTTGCCACAATCTTGAAGCTATTAACACCGGATTTGAGTGGCACATTGGCGGTAATGGTTTGCCATTGGTTCCAGGCGCCGGTGCCGGGGAAATCCAGTGTTTGAGTTTGAACATCGTTTACCAGCAATTTTGCAGTGCGCGTGCCAGCGCCGTTTGCAAAACGAAATTGGACAGCGTAGGTTTTTTCGCTCGCTGTGTTTATGCTCCAGCCAATTGTGGCATTTTCACCATCGGCAGTATCTGCATAACCAACACCGGTGTAACCCGTTTGGTTGCTTTTAACTGTATCGCTGGAGTTACAAAAACCCAATGCACTTTCTTCGAATAACCAGGCACTCTCGTTAGGTACTGATGAAGCAGTCGATGAAGAACTTTTTATTGTGCTACTGGCAATGCTGGTTGCAGTACTGGAAGTCGCGCTGGATTTAACAGAGCTGCTTATTACAGCAGAACTTGCTGCTTTAGAAGATGGAGCTATTGATGAAAGCGCTGCTGATGAAAGCGCAGCGGAAGAATTACTTGCACCACACAAAGTGCCATTTACTTTTGGTGCACCGGCAGTGCCATTGGCTTGAAAACCAAAACTGGCGGAAGCTTTTGGTGCGAGTGTGCCGTTCCAACTTAATGACGCAGCAGAGTAAGGATTTGATCCGCTCAGGGTTGCGTTCCAGGCGTTGGTGACAGATGCACCGGATTCCTGCCAGGACACTGACCAGTTATTGACTGTTGCTGCTGTGTCGTTCGTCACTCTAATTTCGGCGGTAAAACCCGTGCCCCAATTATTGGTAACTGTGTAACTACAGGCTGCCCAGGTGGGCGACGACATTGCCAGGGTTAATAAACTCGCAGCACATAAAGGCTTGCTGCGTGCAGTAGAAAAGTACGTTGAAAGTTTCATGTTATCCTCAGAGAAAGTGGGCGTTAATAACAAGTTCACTCATTTTTATTTAATGTTTAATCGCTGTGCGTTTTTTTAAAAACGCACAGCGATTTCTCTTTCACCGTCGATGAACTGTTCGATCACTTTTTATTTGCTATAGCTGGGTGTCCATGAACCAAAAATATTACTGATGGTGTACTTGGCTGCTCCTACCGGCGCAATGTGTTGGCCTAATTCCGTGCGAATAAATGCTGCTGCGCCATAGGCTCCCCAATTGCGACCCAGAGCAACAGTGCCCTTGCTTACGCTGGATGCCGCAGTGACTTTTCCACCAAGGAATACCAGCCCATAAGCTACTGTTTGATCGGTATTGGGTGCAGTCATGGCGCTGCCACCAAGAACATGCATGGTGTTGTTATCAAAAATGGCAGTTGCAGCACCGAAAATAAAATCTACCGTGCCCTGGATGTAACAATTGCGGTAATACTGGGTTCCGCTGTGTGCGTAGAGGGTGTCCTGATTGCCAAGAAAACGGCAATTGCGGAATTGCAAACGCTGGCCGCGTGCTAACAAGGCTACCGCTTGTGAACCAACACCAAATGAATTTTCGATGGTGATATTTTCTACCGAAATATCATTGGCTTTAATTGTCACGCTGGCACTGTTGGTGGTTCCCAGTGTGCCGCCACTGCCATTGGATGTGCTCGCACCATCTCCGTAGGTAAGAATGGTTGAAGCTTGTTTTCCTGTTTCACCGCAAAAAGTGACAAAGGGAGTAGTCACCAATAATTTTTCACGATAGGTACCAGGTTTAATACGAATTTGCGTGGGTGTTGTGTTGGAACTGGATAGTGTATTTAACGCTGCCGCCAAGGTCTTGTACTGGCCGGAACCATCGGCAGCAACACGCAAGATCGGTTGATTGGTAATGCTGTTGCAATCGGAAGTGGTTGGGGTGGTAGTAGGGCAGGCGGCTGGTGTAATGCCATTGCCGGTTACGCGCAGGTTATCGATATTCGCTAAACCATCAGCCGTATCTGCAACCAGTTTAATGCTATTGGTACCGGCTTTCAGTGGTACATCTACATTCACGGTTTGCCATTGCGTCCACACACTGTTGGTGGGGAAATCCAGAGTTTTAATCTGCACATCATTTACCACTACCGTTGCGCGGCGAGCGCCTGCACCACCGTTGCCAAAACGAATTTGTGCTGCATAAGTTTTTGCACTCGCAGCGGTTACACTCCAGGTGATGGACGCACCGATTGCATTTTCACTATCAATAAAACCAGTGCCGGTGTAGCCAGTATGTTTGGTGTCGATTACGCCCGAGTTATTGCAAAATCCCACAGCGCTTTCTTCAAATACCCAACTGCTTTCTGCTGGTGTTGATGACGCAGCTGAAGAGGCTTTTGATGAGGCTACTGATGAGGCCACTGATGAAACAGCAGGTGTAGAACTTTTGCTGGAGCTGATAACTGCTGTGCTTGAACTGGATTTTGATGTGGCAGCTGTTGATGTAGCTGCGGTAGAAGAAGTTGCTGCGCCGCATAAACTGCCATTGACTTTAGGCGCGCCTGCGGTGCCATTCGCTTGAAAACCAAAACTGGCCGATGCGCCGGGGGCGAGCGACGCATTCCAATTTAATGCGGTTGCCGTGTAGGGATTTGATCCAGTCAGCGTTGCATTCCATGCATTAGTCACGGAGGCGTTTGCTTCCTGCCAGGACACCGACCAGTTAGCAACGGTTGATGTAGTGTCGTTGGTGACTTTGATTTCTCCGGTAAATCCACCGCCCCAATTATTGGTGACTGTGTAGCTGCAACTTGCCCAACTGCCGGAAGCCAACGGCAGGGAAATAGCGATTGCTAACACTGAGTGTTGCAGCAGCGTTTTGGCTTTCATTAAATTGCTAATATTTTTCATGATGATTCCTGGAAATTTTTATTTATTCATTTTTAATCTGGAACTAAAAAAGTTGATTGGATAGCGTGAGGGGAGCAACCCAATCAACTGACAAACACTTAATCAGGTGCTATTAGTAATTCACCCCTTGGATTTTCTCACCCAAAATTCCGTTCAAATATAACTCCAACCAGGAGTAGCCAGATGAATGGATTTTTGCTCCATCGGCAGCATTATTTGCGTTAAGCCCGTTGTTGTTTTCCCATTGATCCGGAATGCCGTCTGCATCGGAATCTGTTGGCGCCGTTGCAGATTTATAGGTTGGGAACCCACCAACGCCGGAAGCGTCATCGATAATTCCTACATTGGCATTGTTATTAAATTTACCTTTGCCCGCAGCGGTGCCATTGGTAACTTCACTGATAATGCGTTTATCCACTGAGTCGCGCGGCATTGCGCCCGCTTTCGCCAATACACTTGCATAAGCGCCGCTGGCAGATTCAGTTTTGATGGGATATTTCACGCTAAACAGTGATTTGGAAATGGCTTTGTTTTTATCAAAACTGCCCAATGCGGAGATGTAATCACCCACATCAAGGCCGTTGTAGTTGTTGCTGTTATTACCGGTGTTGGCGGAGCCTTCCATGTAATTGCCTTGCATATACCACAGGGCCACTTTTGAACCTTGTGTTGCTGCGTAAGACGATCTCACGAACAGGGATGATTTATTTCCTGCATAGGCAGGGCCGGGTTTGTAATAGTTATTTACAACGTTTACGCGATGGGTGTTATTTTCAATATCGCCACCGTAGGCGAAATTTTTTGAACCCCAGTTGTAAATAACATTGTTAACAAACTCGTTCAGCACATCGGTATCGTTGGAGCGGGCACCGTTAAAACGCGGTGAACGGGTAACGTTGTGAGCGAGTAAATTGTGATGGAAGGTAGAGGTGACTCCGCCCCATTGTGCGCCATAACCGCGTGCGCCTTTCGGGTGGCCGGCGTTGTAAAGCCCTTCATGCACAATGCTCCATTGGATGGTCAGGTTGCTCACATCGTACACGGTCATGTTTTCTTCACTGGACCAACCAAAAGTACAGTGATCGAAAATCGCGTTGCTACCGTTTTCAAAACCCAATGCGCCGCCTTCAATAAAGGTACCGTCAGCCATATGGCCGACACGTGCACGCAGGTTGCGCACAATTAAATTGTTGCTGCCGCCCAGGTTTAATTTTCCACCTTTAATTAATATGCCTTCGCCGGGCGCGCTTTGGCCAGCAATAGTCAGGTTGTCGCGCTTCGCACGAATCGCGACACCTTTTAAATCGATAATGCCGGATACGCGAAACACTACGGTCAGCGGTTCACCAGAATGTTGTTGCAATGCCCAACGCAAACTGCCGGTTACGTTGTCTTGTAATGTGGTTACTGCAACCACTTTTCCGCCGCGACCACCTTTAGCCAGCATGCCGTAACCTTCGGCGGTGGGGAACGCAAGGGCAGGGCCGCTGGGAACCACTACAGTTCCGCAAGCAGCAGGGGTAATACCGTTACCGGTAATTGCAATATTGTCGATATTGGCTAGGCCGTCAGCCGTTTCTGCAACTACTTTGACGCTGTTGGTTCCCGCTTTCAGTGGCAGATCCACATTCACGGTTTGCCATTGGGTCCAAACGCTGTTGGTGGGGAAATCCAGGGTTTTAATCTGCACATCATTGACGACAACTGTTGCACGACGTGCACCGGCACCGCCGTTGCCAAAGCGAATTTGTGCGGAATAGGTTTTTGCACTGGCCGCACTCACACTCCATTCAACAGATGAGCCCACCGCATTTTCACCGTCATAAAAACCGGTACCGGTATAGCCTGTGTGTTTGGTATCTATCACACCGTTGCTGCAAAATCCCACGGCGTTTTCTTCAAAGGTCCAGGTACCTTCGTTGGAAACAGACGATGCAATAGATGAAGAGCTTTTAATCGAGCTGGCTACTGAACTCTTTACTGAGCTACTGGCAGCACTGGTCGCGATACTTGAAGCCACACTGGATGGTTGTGTACTGGATTTAACTGAGCTGCTTATTACGGAAGAGCTTGCCGGTTTAGAAGAGGGAGGGATTGATGACACTGCTGTTGATGAGACCGCAACTGAAGAATTACTTACACCGCATAAACTGCCATTTACTTTGGGCGCGCCGGCAGTGCCATTGGCTTGAAAGCCAAAACTTGCCGAAGCTTTGGGCGCGAGGGTGCCGTTCCAACTGAGTGATGTGGCTGTGTAGGGATTTGATCCACTCAGTGTTGCATTCCATGCATTGGTGATAGTTGCACCGGATTCCTGCCAGGACACCGACCAGCTATTTACCGTTGCCGCCGTGTCGTTGGTAACTTTAATTTCCCCGGTAAAGCCAGTTCCCCAATTATTGGTGACTGTGTAAGTACAACCGGCCCAGGCCGCCGAACTCATTGCCAGGCTTACACCGGCGGCGATAAAGGTACGTTGAAATAATTGCTGAGCACGCAAAACAGAGATGGAGCTTTTCATAGTCTGACCCGAATTGTGTTTATTGGTTATTAATTATTTTCGTTGTTGAACTACATTTGGACTTTTAGAAGCGCGAATCTGGACAGGCAGAAGCGCGAATCCGGACGGGAAAATAGCGAAATTACTGCAAGAAAGATTGCAGATTTGGCACTAACTATTAAAGGTGCAGAAAGTTGCACCGGTTATGCAGAAAGTTGAAGGTAATTGACGACAAAAAAATGAAGGTTATTGCAGGTTTTTGATTGGCTTGTGCGGATAATTTAACTATAAATCGATGCCAGGCCATAGATTAACTATGACCTGTTAATGTAATCGTTTGCTTATTGGGCGTGAAGAAATTTCTATTGCGGAATACTTTCAGGGGCGTTTTTTTGCTGGCATAAGGTTTGGAATGTTTTTGGTGCGCAGTTGTACTCCAGTTTAAATAACTTATTAAAGTAGGAGGTGTTGTTATAGCCAACCAAATGCGCAATTTCTGAAACATTCACTTCCTGGTTTTCGGCGAGGAGTCGCGCCGCTTCGGTTAGGCGCAACTTGTTTAAGTAGGCACTAAAGGTGAGGCCCAGTTCATCTTTTAACAAGTCATTTATTTTATTGCGATTGATCCCCAGAGCCGTCACGGCCATTTCCAAACTCAATTCCGGATCGGCATATTCGGTGGCGATGTAGTGCAGGATCGCTGTTTTCTCTTTGTCTTTTTGCGGTTCAACCGACAGTTTTTTATAGGCGATTAATGGCTGTGCCGATCTGATTCGTTCATGGACATCGGATGTGATTGCCTGGGTGTAATGGCGAATTAACCATACAGCAAGCATTATCCATAGCAGGGCACTTAGTCCCGCTGCCCCGTAGATAAATCGACTATCAGTACCAACCAATTTTACATCTGTCAATTTTACATTTAATGAAGTATCTAGCGGGCTTTGTGAGGAATTGGTCCAGACAAACCCCAATGTTTTGTTGAGTTGATAACCTGTGTCGCTCAGCGCAATCCCGTATTTGTTCAGCCACCAATGGGGTGTGCTCAATTTGTCAAATTTCATGATAATAGTAGCCCATTGGTTATCACAGGAAAGTGTTTTGGTAGATAGACGTCGGGTAGATGGGTTACTGAAAGTTGTTACTTTGTCGTCGAAACTTAATAACGCAAACAACAAAACATTTTTAGGGTCACATTGAATTTTAAAAGAAATTCCTTCGTAATGACTAAGATCAAGGTGCGCAAGCGATTGTGCCTGGTCCACAAAAAACATAGAGTAATGTGCATAGGGATAGGGTTTGTCTTTCTCTTGTACCAGCGAAAAATCATACTCAATTGTTGATGTTTCATTTTTTACTATGACCCGCGTTTTACCAGCTATTGGCGTAACAGGTTCAAGTGAGGGTATCCATGGAAATTCAGAATCGTGTCCGGGAAATAGATAAGTCAAGCATCTCTTAATAATCTTGTAGATAAGACGCTGCGCCGATTTATTGTTAACAGGTTAACAGATTTAAATAATATATAAAATATTTAAACATGAATTGCTGCTCAGTGCGTAATAACAATTTCGTTTCTTCGCAGGCTATTTTGCGTAAAAAACAATAAAGCCCGGAATATATCGCCGGGCTTTATTGGTACACTAGTAAACGCGTGAACAGAAAAAATCATAGCCTGTTCGCACGCTTATAACGGAATAAGCAAAGTGCTTACAGGTATCCCACTTTTTTACCAAAAGAAATTATATTGCTGCCGTAATCACCGCCCCAGCTGTAACCAGTGCGGCGCTCTTCCGACATTTGGGTAATGTCATAGAACTTACTGCCATCGCGATCACTAAAGAAGCCGCGGTTGGTATTCAAGTCATAGAAGCGATACCACATTTTGCTACCGGATTTCGGAACAATTGGATTGGTAGATGCTTTTGATGAGTCGTAGGTGTAATCAGCTAAATAAGTTTTCGGGCTATTAAACCAGTTGAGGCCTGCTTTTACAGCCGCTTGGATTTGCGCTGTTTGTGGCTGGGTCATCAGGAATGCAATTACGCCCGCAGATTCACTACCACTCAAAGATTCCAATTCATAAGCGCGTGCCGGTTTTGGTAAATAATCATTTGCACCGTGTTGTGCGCACCAGGCCGTCAATACGCCGTTTTGTTTCCATTGGGATTTCAAAATAAAATCCACGCCTTTGCTAACGGCAGTTTTAAATTTCGCGCGGTCAGAATCAGAAAATACATCGGTATCAAAAGGTGCACGTTTGTTTGCGGCGAAATCCAAAACGGTCAGAGCACGTGCCATAGCGTTATCGTTAAAGGTGCCGTGATCGGCATAACCACCTTTCAATGGATAAAACTGAGGCAATGCACCGGTTGAGTATTGCGAGCTGACAATAAAATTCGCTGCTCGACGTACTGCATCGCGATGTTTAGTGTTACTGCCGTTTTTGTACAGCTCAGCCAGATAAACCATTTCAGTGATGGTTGCGCCATTGTCGATGGTGCCGCTGTCGCTGCCGCCATTACCTGCGCTCACACTGTTGTAATCAATATTCTTGCCCCAGGCGCCGTTAGACAATTGATAGGAGAGAATAATATCGGCACGCGCGCTGCTCCATTTGTTTCTTGCACCATTTAACCAACTTACCGTTGGGTTGCCATCGAACGTCAGCATGGTACCCACAGCAGAAGAGCTGGATGATGAACTTGAGCTGGATTTAATGGAAGATGCAACTGAAGAGGAACTGCTGGCAACACTGCTTGCGATATTGCTACAGGTTCCCGCTTTCGCTTGTGCGCCGTCAACTTTTAATGAATCGATATTGGCTAGGCCATCTGCAGTAATTGCAGAAAGTTTTAGCGTGTTGTTGCCTTGTACCAAATCAATTTCCACTGTCGCGGTTTGCCAGGTTGCCCAGGCGCCGGTGGTTGGCAAGTCAACAGTGTAATTACCATTGCTGCCACCGTTAATTAACAGTGAACCATTGCGCGCTGCGGTACCGCCATTGGCAAAACGGAAATTCAATGTGTAACGACCGCTACTCGGTGCATTCACTGCCCATTCAATCGCCGCACCCTGCGCATTATTTGCATTGGTATAGCCATTGCCGGTGAAACCTGTGTTAGTGCTTTCAGTGGCAATACCATCCACACGGCAGAAACCTGCTTGCTCTTCTTGAATCGTAAATGAATAAACACTCGGTACACTGCTGCTGGATTTTGAGCTACTCACAACAGGGCTGCTGGTAGTTGCAACAGAACTTGAAGATTTGCTGCTCGCAGTTGTTGCGGTACTTGATGTAGTGGGTGTGCTGGATTTAATTGAGCTGGCAACACTGCTGGGTGCAGCTGATGTGGTGGATGTAGATGATGTGCTCACTCCACACAAAGTGCCATTTACTTTTGGTGCGCCCGCTGTGCCATTCGCTTGAAAGCCAAAACTGGCTGATGCTTTTGGTGCGAGTGTGCCATTCCAACTTAATGAAGCGGCAGTGTAAGGGTTTGATCCAGTCAAGGTTGCGTTCCAGGCGTTAGTTACTGTCGCACCGGATTCCTGCCAGGACACCGACCAGTTATTTACCGTTGCTGCGGTATCGTTAGTTACTTTAATTTCGCCGGTAAAGCCAGAGCCCCAGTTATTGGTGACGGTATAAGTACAGCCGGCCCAGGCCGCAGAGCTCATCGCCAGGCTTACGCCTGCAGCGATACAAGTGCGCTGTAATAATTTCTGCGCACCGGAAACAGAGTTGTAGTTTTTCATAGTCTTTCCTGTAAGTATTTTTTATTTGTTATTAATTTTTTTGTCGGACCTTCAATGAAGGCCCGACTGTTAATTTTTTTGTAACAGATTTTTTTGCGATTAATATTGCGTTTATCTGCTGTAGCTTTTTATTTACTGTAATTTTCTATTTGCTATAGCTGGGCGTCCATGAACCAAAAATATTGCTAATGGTGTACTTGGCCGCTTCCGACGCAGATAATTGTTTGGATTGTGGCGCGCGCGCAGAAGTATTGGCGCCAGCGCCGGTAGTTAAATATTCAGAAAAGCGCGCGGTATCCAGAGTGTTTTCGCTCATCTTCACCCAGCCCACAGCCGAAATATGTTGGCCGAGTTCAGTGCGAATGTAAGCGGCTGCACCGTAAGGTCTCCAGTTGCGGCCCAGGGCAACAGACCCTTTGCTTACACTGGACGCAGCAGTGACTTTACCGCCGAGAAAAACCAAACCATAAGGTACAGTTTGTTCTGTGCTGGGTGCGGTTAATGCAGAGCCGCCGCCCACACTGTGGATAGTATTATTTTCAAATACAGCGGTTGCTGCACCGAAAATAAAATCCACCGTACCTTGAATATGGCAATTGCGATAGTACTGGGTACCACTGTGGGTATAGAGGGTGTCCTGGTTGCCGAGTAAGCGGCAGTTACGGAATTGCAAACGCTGGCCCTGTGCTAACAATGCAACTGCTTGCGAACCCACACCAAATGAATTTTCGATGGTGATATTTTCCATTGAAATATCATTGGTTTTAATGGTTACGCTCGCGCTACCCGATGTACCAATCGCTGCGCCACTGGAATTTAATGTGCTAGCGCCATCGTTGTAAGTCAGAATGGTGGAAGCTTCTTTTCCGGTTTGGCCGCAGAAAGTCACAAAGGGTTTTGTGATGCTTAATTTTTCGCGATAGGTACCCGGCTTAATGCGAATTTGCGTGGGCGTTGTGTTGGAGCTGGAAATAGTATTGAGTGCCGCAGCAACAGTTTTGTATTGGCCGGAACCATCGGCAGCAACTTGCAAAATCGGTTGATTGGTAATGCTGTTGCAATCGGAAGTGGTTGGGGTGGTAGTAGGGCAGGCGGCTGGTGTAATGCCATTGCCAGTTACTTTGATGTTATCGATATTTGCTAAACCATCTGCAGTTTCTGCCACCAGTTTAATGCTGTTAGTGCCGGCTTTCAGTGGTACATCTACATTCACTGTCTGCCATTGCGTCCACACACTGTTGGTGGGGAAATCCAGGGTTTTAATCTGCACATCATTTATCACTACGGTTGCACGGCGAGCGCCTGCACCACCGTTACCAAAACGAATTTGTGCTGCATAAGTTTTTGCACTTGCAGCAGTCACGCTCCAGGTGATGGATGCACCGATTGCATTTTCACTATCAATAAAACCAGTGCCGGTGTAGCCAGTATGTTTGGTATCGATTACCCCTGAGTTATTGCAAAATCCCACAGCGCTTTCTTCAAATACCCAACTGCTTTCTGCGGGTGTTGATGACGCAACTGAAGAGGCTTTTGATGAGGCTACTGATGATGCTATTGATGAAACAGCAGGTGTAGAACTTTTGCTGGAGCTGATAACTGCTGTGCTGGAACTTGATTTTGATGTGGCAGCAATCGATGTGGTCGCGGTAGAAGAAGTTGCTGCGCCGCACAAACTGCCATTTACTTTTGGCGCACTCGCCGTGCCATTTGCTTGAAAACCAAAACTCGCCGATGCGCCGGGCGCGAGTGACGCATTCCAACTTAATGCAGTTGCCGTGTAGGGATTTGATCCGGTCAGCGTTGCATTCCATGCATTAGTCACCGAAGCGTTTGCTTCCTGCCAGGACACTGACCAGTTATTAACTGCGGCACTGGTGTCGTTGGTGACTTTGATCTCTCCGGTAAAACCACCGCCCCAATTGTTGGTGACTGTGTAGCTGCATGCGGACCAAGCCTGCTGGCTGGTTGCCAACATAATGCCTGCCGCGAATGCCGAAAATTTCAATAGCTTAAAGCCGTGGTTGTGTACTTTTGACGAATTCATAGAGTTCCCGCTAGTTATGTTTATTGGGCTGCTCTTCGGGCACAGGAATACCGGCTCATGCCAAACATGGCGCAAGCAAAGGGCGTTCTGCTACCAGATCTTGAAGGACCACTGCGGTACAGGCTCGATAGAACAACAAGGTTGGCTAATCCTGAGCCATATTTTTCTATGGTATTTACTATGTGCTTGCGCAACCATTTAGCTGCCAAACAATTGCCGATTCGTCGTTGTTATTGGTGGCCTTTTGTTATTAAACAGGCCTTTATTCATATGGTACTAATGACCATATTTATGATTTTATAATATCAATGTGGCCACTGACAGCCTACTGGATTGCAGGAAAAAGGTGAATTAAGTGACATTTTTACAGCTTTCCTGACATTTTTCTCATTTACACGATGCTTTGATTTTATATAAAACACAATATTTATCTGTGAAATTATTTGTTTTGGTCGCTCAAAGTGAGTTTTTGGAATGACTTCTGATTAGTTGATAGCGCTACGCATAAGCCTACTGTGCACGTTTTAGGTGCCAATGGCGTCCCAACCTGGTCGGGAATAAATCTTATTTTCTGAATAATGGTGAAATTGTCGCTTTATCCCGCTTGTATACAACGCTGCTCCCCGTTTAATCTGTTTTCCGACAAGAGATCAACTATCATTCGCTTTTTCCGCAGTAAAGCGTGTGGATTCCCTGACATGAGTCATCGTGCCAGTTGTTCGCCTATGCGCGTTAATTGGGTAGGAAGGCTTGTAGTTGTCAGTGAAAGGTTTAACAGCGTTATAACAACTACATTCTTTTTTGTTTAGAGGACACTTTTATGCTTGGGGATAATGAAAAATCATATCGCCTGATGACACTGCTTGGAGTTGGTCTGCTCGCTAGTACTTTAGGGGCATCGGCTAATGCAGCTTGCAGTTACACAGTGACCAATAACTGGGGCAATGGTTTTACCGCCGCGATTCGCATTACCAATGACACTGCAACTGCTGTTAACGGTTGGCAAGTGAATTGGTCTTACTCAAAAAATTCTGTTACCAATAGCTGGAATGCATTGGTGAGTGGCAACTACAGCGCGACCAATATTAATTGGAATGGGCGCATTCAACCGGGGCAGTCAGTTGAATTTGGTTTGCAAGGTGTCACCAATGGCGGTGCTGTGGAAACACCGCAAATACTCGGCACACTTTGTTCTGCAAGTACATCCAGTGTTTCCAGTATTACGCCAGTTATCAGTTCAAGCAGTCGTGTGAGCAGTGTGGTAAGTAGCGTTGCGCCTGTTGCTAATAATATTGCAACTCTCGCGACTGCGACGACTTCCTATGTGTCGGCGTGGGAAACTATTCGTGCCGTTAATGACAATAGCAATCCTGCAAACTCCAACGATAAATCCGCTGGTGCTTATGGCAACTGGAATAACCCGAATTCTATTCAATGGGTGCAATACGATTGGTCGCAAAATTATTCGCTGACCAATACGCAAATTTATTGGTTCGATGATAACGGCGGCGTGTTAACGCCAACGCGCGCCTATATCGAGTACTGGAATGGCAGTGCCTGGGTCAATGCGGGCAATGTTCCCTTAGTGAAAAATGCATTTAATAGTCTTGGCCTGAATGGAGTTGTGACCAGTCGTTTGCGTGTGTCCATGCTTAACACTACGCAATCAACCGGTATTCTGGAATGGCGTGTTGCTGGCACCGCAGCGGGTGCGATAAGTTCATCGCGCAGCAGTGCTGCTGTGACATCCAGTTCAATTGCCAATACGTCAAAATCAAGCAGCTCAGTTGCGTTAACTTCTTCATCAAGAAGCAGTAGCTCAATTGCATTGAGCAGTTCATCGGTGCGCAGTAGCACCCCGGCAGTGAGCAGTAGCTCGAGTAGTACGCCGAATGTTGCACAATGTAGTGCGCACACCTGGCCGAAATATGAGCCGGATTTGAATTACGACTTCCGCACTGATTTTGGCCAAGTGGATACGAGCAAATTCAAGGTCTACAACGGTTGCCCGGCGAGCACTATTGCCGGTGTAAAAACCAAAGGCCGCTTTGCATTTATCTGGGGTAAAAATCGCAACCCGGCAATTACCGATGCTGATATTGATCGCGTACTCACTAATTTGAATGAAGACGCCGATTACATTCACAACGTGATGGGCTGGCCAGTGGATAAATTGCAGCAGGAAGGTTACTTCAGCAATATTTACCTTTACGGTTCAGGCTTGTGTACCGACAGTGCTGCTAACACCGAAAAAGGCGGTTGGCAAAGTGGTATCAATGGTTATCCAATGGTGTTGTTGTCTTACTATCCGGTGGTAACACCCAGCGAGCGCGGTGGTATTACGCATGAATTTATTCACACCATTATGGCAACTCGCGGCAACAAAGCGGCCTGGTTTAACGAAGGCGGCAACACCTGGTTGCAAATGAGTCTGGAAGCTTCGCGCACTGGCAACTACGGTGTTGGATTTTTGGATGCAACTTCATTCCTTGCGCCGCATATGCCGATCGAAAACTACAGCGGTTGGTTACAGGACGGCACTTTTGGTGGCCCGAATGCAGAAGGTGTTGATCGCCGTGTGAATGGCCAACAAATTTCTACCTGGCGTGAATATCTGGGTGGCAACCAATATAACGCTGCCTTCCCGCACTTCCTCGGTGTGCATGTTTCCAAAGGTGCGAATGCCTGGTTGTGGGCGAAAGGTGCGCACAATCATATTTTGCGCTCGCTCGCCGGTGGTGTTGGTGAAGAGCAAACGCAACGCATGATTATGGAATTCCGTGCGCGTCAGGCGATGGTCGATTTCGGTCCCTGGTCAAATGGTTTTAAAGGTCCGATTAATGACAACTGGGGCAGAACCATTAATGCCGAACGTATTCCGGGTGGAATTTTGCAAGATCCGGGTGCGCACCGTTTGACTTTCTATGCGGCATCTACGCTGCAGGGAACAACACTGGTTCCAAGCACAGATACCTTGCCTGGCTGGTCTGGTGCTAACCAGATTCCACTGAAAGTCACCGGCAATAAAGTACGTGTGAATTTCCAACCTATCGGACAAAACATGCGCGTGCAATTAGCTTATCGCGCTGCAGATGGCACTGCGGTTTACAGTAAACCGGTTAGCAGTGGCGAAGCTTGCCTCGATCTCACCAAAGCGCCGAAAAATGGCGTAGTGGTAGCGGTAGTTTCCAATGTGGATTACCTCTATAACGGCGAAGAAACCCGCACCCGTAAACACGATTACCGTTTGCAAATCGTGGAAGGTGTAACGGGCACTGCGCCGCTCTACGACAAACATTATCAATAATTGATTGATCTGCAGCCCAATCACCCAGGTGATTGGGCTATTTCATTTCTCCAATAAGTAGTGCGATTTTTACGTAGTGTGATCTTCTCAAAAATCGCATTGGAGTTCTGCATTCATTTATTTTTTAGTCTGGAAAAATTATCCGGATTTAGGAGAGCTTTGTTATGCGTAAATTAACAATGGCAAGTTTTATTGGTTTAGG
>JAGKWY010000168.1 GCA_021151625.1 Gammaproteobacteria bacterium
TTTGTCCGCCGCTATTGCTGCTATTTCTGCTGGTGCGAGCGCTGATAACCATAAATTCGAAGTTCGCGCCGATGTTGGCCGTACCTTCTTTGAAGATCCACTGGAAGATGCCAACACCTTTGGTTTGGGTTTTGGTTATGTGTTGGATGAAAACTGGACCCTGGAAGCAGTTGCCAGCCAATATGGCACCGAAACCCAGGATGATGGCGTTGATGTAGACGGTACCCAATACCGCCTGGATGCGTTGTACAACATCAATACTGAAAGTTTGTGGCGTCCTTATGTTGCTTTCGGTGTGGGCGATCAAAAGCGTGAAGTAGACTCCGAAGACTGGTCAGAGCGCGACACCCTGGTAAACCTGGGGGCTGGTGTTAAGCGCAACCTGGGTGGTAACTGGGAATTCCGCACTGACGTCCGCGCATTCAACAGCCTGGACAACGAATACACTGATTTGGCGTTGAACGCTGGCATCAGCTACCTGTTTGGTGGTTCTCCTGCGCCAGTAAAAGCGGCTGCACCAGCTCCGGAGCCAGAAAAAGATTCTGATGGCGACGGCGTATTGGACTCTAAAGACCAATGTCCTGATACCCCAAAAACTCACAAGGTTGATGCAGTTGGCTGTTCATTGAAGTTGACTGAAACTGTGGCTATCGAACTGAACATCACTTTCGATACCGCCAAGTCTATTATCAAGCCAGAGTTTGAAGGCGAAGTGTCCAAACTGGCCACCTTCATGAACCAATACGCTGATACCGTTGTAAGCGTTGAAGGTCACACTGATAGCCAGGGTTCTGATGCCTACAACCAAAAACTGTCACAAAGCCGTGCCGATGCAGTTAAAGCAGCGCTGATTACCAAGTACGGTATTGGTGCTGATCGCGTGAAAGCGATTGGTTACGGTGAAGCCAAACCAGTTGCGGATAACGCTACTGCTACTGGCCGCGAGCAAAACCGTCGCGTAGTAGGTCAAGTATCTACCGCTGTGACCAAGACTGAAACCAAATAAGATTTTTGGTTGCGCGAGTCTAAAAAACCCGGCCTAAGCGCCGGGTTTTTTATTGGCTTGGTATTCGTGAATCATCCCGATATAGCCCGCACGAAAATCGCTATAGCGTAGCTGGTAACCGCTGGCGAGCATTAGCTGATTGCCCAGCTTTTTGTTACCGCGCTCATTTATGGCGTCGTCTGACAGGAATTTTTCGATACCCAACTGAACTGCAATCCAGCTAACAACTTCTATCATGGGTGTTGGGTTTGAATCGGTGGCGATATAGACCGGTGCCAAGGTTTGCGGCTGATTAAGCAGGTGGGCGAGAAAGCCGGCGCAGTCATCAGCGTGAATGCGATTGGTGAAGTGAGGGCTAGCAGAGGCTCGCCTCTGGGTGACCTGTTCGATCAAGCGATTGCGACCGGGGCCATAAATGCCACTAAAACGAACTATCGTGTGATTAAAACCACTAGCACCGATAATCTGCTCCGCTTCCAGCAGTCGCTGACCGGAAAAACTGGTGGGTTCGTTTACAGAGCCTTCATCAACCCAATTACCATTATCCTGCGCATAGACAGCGGTGCTTGAGACAAAAATAATCAGGCGCGGCTTTAGCTTTAGCTCATTCAGGGTGGTAACTAGATGACGGCAAGTGCGAACATAGGCTTGCTCATAGCCGGCGTCATTGCGCTCGGCCGGCGTCATAGTAATCACAATGCTGTCGAAACTCTCCATGAGCACCGCTTTCAGTGCCTCTGCATCACCGACATTGCAGGTTTTATAGCGCAGATAAGGAAGGTCTAGTGGGCAATGGCGGCGAATTCCGGTGATTTGGTACTGGGATTGATCCAATTGGCTAGCTAGCCGTTGGCCTATATCGCCGCAGCCGATAATGAGCAATTTCTCAGGTGTATGTAATTTTTGTGGAGCAGATGGCTTATTAGTCATTTGATAAAAGTCTTTTATCTGATAGTTTTAGGCTATTCTAAAAAGCCCAGCCGGAAATTAAAAAAATCCTAAGTCTACGGGAGCCACACTATGACCCTCACCGAACTTCGCTACATAGTTACCCTCGCCCAGGAACAGCATTTTGGCCGCGCGGCGGATCGCTGTTATGTGAGCCAGCCAACTCTCAGTATTGCCGTCAAAAAACTGGAAGATGAATTGGGGGTGGCGCTGTTTGAACGTACCAAGTCGCGTGTGCAACCAACGCCCCTGGGTGAGCAAATTGTCGCGCAAGCTAACCTGGTGCTGGAGCAAACCGCAGCGATTAAAGACCTGGCAGATGCTGGCAAAGACCAGCTCAGCAGTCCATTATCAGTGGGGGCGATTTTTACCATTGGCCCTTATTTGCTGCCGAAGTTTATTCCTCATCTGCAGCAAAAGGCCAGCAAAATGCCGCTCTATGTGGAAGAGGGTTATACCCACAACCTGCGCAAGAAGCTGCGCAACGGCGAGCTGGATGTGATCATTATTGCCCTGCCGTTTGAAGAGCCGGATGTGGTTACCCAGGTACTTTATGAAGAGCCATTTGTGGTGTTGATGCCCAAGGATCATCCATTAGCAGCTAAGGAAGCGGTCAATCCTAATGATCTGAATAGCGAACAATTGCTGTTGTTAGGGGAGGGGCACTGCTTCCGTGATCAGGTATTAACGACTTGCCCGAACCTGCAACATCACGGCGAGCAATCCGCCAACAATGTGCGCACAGCGGCAGAAGGTAGCTCGTTGGAAACCCTGCGCCATATGGTGGCTTCGGGCTTGGGGCTGACGATTCTGCCGGTGTCAGCGGCCGACAGTTCTCTGTACAGCGCCGATGTACTGGTAACTCGCCCCTTTACCGAGCCTTCGCCCAGCCGTACAGTGGCTCTGGCCTGGCGCGCCAGCTTCCCGCGCCACAAGGCAATTGATGCCTTGCGCGAGGCGATTAAATCCACCCGGCATTAATTCTCGCTAGCCAGAACGCGATGAACGCCGGTGTGGCCAGAGGTAAGACCCTGGAACAAATTCCCGTTACGGAAATCAAGGGAGTTGGTGCCAGCCTTGCGGAAAAATTGGCGAAGATTGGCCTTTTTAGTCTGCAAGATGTGCTCCTGCACCTGCCGCTACGTTATCTGGATCGCACCCGCGTCACGCCTATAGGTGCGCTCCAGCCTAACCTGAATGTGGTGATTGAAGCGGAAGTGCGCGCCTGCGACATAGTGTTTGGCAAGCGCCGCAGCCTGGTGTGCAAGGTGCAGGACGGTACCGGTACCCTTACTCTGCGCTTTTATCACTTTAACAACGCGCAAAAACAGCGTTTGATAGCGGGTACTCGCCTGCGTATTTTTGGCGAGACCCGCCGCGGCGCCTCCGGGTTGGAGATGTATCACCCGGAATATGAATATCTGGATGAGGCGGCACCGCTGCCGCTGGATCAATCGCTCACTCCCATTTACCCGGCGACCGAAGGCCTGACCCAGCCACGCATGCGCAGCCTGGCGCGTCAGGCACTCACCTGGCTGGATAAGTATTCGCTCAGTGAACTCTTGCCTGAGCCTGTGCGCCGCCAGCTCAATCAGATTTCGCTGGCCGATGCACTGCGTTTCCTGCATCAACCACCAGCCAACGCCAATGTGCAGTTGTTGCTGGACGGCGAGCACCCTTACCAACAGCGGCTCGCCTTTGAAGAATTATTGGCCCATCACTTGAGCCTGCTGCTGTTGCGCCGCGAAACCCAGGCAGATGGGGCAGAGGGCTTGCGCATGAGCCCCACGTTGAAAAAGTATTTCCTGGAGCAATTGGGCTTTGGTTTGACGCGCGCCCAGGAGCGGGTAGTGGGGGAGATAGTGACAGATATCGCCAAGCCAGTGCCCATGCTGCGCTTGGTGCAGGGCGATGTAGGCTCCGGCAAAACCGTGGTTGCAGCGCTAGCTGCGTTGGCGGCTGTATCCAGCGGCAAGCAGGCCGCGATTATGGCGCCGACCGAAATTCTGGCCGAACAGCATCGCATTAATTTTGGTAAATGGCTGGAGCCTTTGGGGATCAAGCTGGGTTGGCTGACCGGCAAGCTCAAGGTCGCTGAACGGCGCACCCAGATGGCGGCGATCGCCAGTGGCGAAGCGCAAGTGGTAGTAGGTACCCATGCCCTGTTTCAAGAGGCGGTGGAGTTTGCTGATCTGGGCCTGATAGTGATTGATGAGCAGCATCGATTTGGCGTACATCAGCGGCTATCTCTATCCGAAAAGGGCACAGTCGGAAGAGAAAATCAGCCATCGGCACATTTGCGCCCGCATCAGTTAATCATGACCGCGACCCCCATCCCCCGGACTTTGGCAATGAGTGCCTATGCCGACCTGGACTGCTCGGTGATCGATGAGTTACCTCCCGGGCGCACGCCTGTTACCACCGTAGTGATTAGCGACCAGCGTCGCGAAGAAGTAATCGAGCGAGTACGGCTGGCTTGTGAGCAGGGGCGCCAGGCCTACTGGGTTTGCACCCTGATTGAGGAGTCCGAAGCCCTGGAGGCTCAGGCGGCGGAAGCAACAGCGAGTAGCCTGGCAGAGTCCTTACCCCATTTACGTATAGGGTTAATTCACGGACGGTTGAAACCGGTGGAAAAAGAACAGGTGATGGCGGCGTTTAAGGCCAGTCGACTGGATCTGTTAGTAGCTACCACCGTTATTGAAGTGGGTGTTGATGTACCCAATGCTAGCCTGATGATTATTGAAAACCCGGAGCGTTTGGGTTTGGCGCAGTTGCACCAGCTGCGCGGTCGGGTAGGGCGCGGTTCGGCGGCCAGTCACTGCGTATTGCTCTACGGTTCTCCCCTGTCGCAAAACAGTCGCGAGCGCCTGCGGGTGATGCGCGAGAGCAGCGATGGCTTTTACATTGCCGAGCAGGATTTGCTATTGCGCGGCCCCGGTGAAGTGCTAGGTACGCGTCAAACGGGCGAGATGCAATTTCGTATTGCCGACTTGCAGCGAGACAGTCATTTACTGCCAGAAGTAAAAGAGGCTGCGTTGCTATTGATGAGCGAATACCCGGCCCTGTGCACCCAATTGGTGACTCGCTGGTTAGGCCAGAATCACCGCTATCTGCAGGTTTAATAACCGTTTAATTAGCTACTGGCATCTATTTCATTGGCTGTGTGAGAACTGATCCATTTTTTGGCATAGATAATTGCTTTGTCGCGGTAAATGGCCAGTGCACCGGCAAATCTCGACTATGCTTGGAAAGATTGGTTGGTGGATAAACCGGCGCTTGGGTATTTCTGTGATGGGGCTATATGAGAATTGCTCGCATTGCATTACACTCGCTGCAATCAAGTGCTGAATAATCTCCTAACCCTATGAATATTAACCAGTTATATCCAACAAGAGGAGTAGGCTGTGTCAGTTCCTACCAGTGTTCAATCCTTGCTCAACAAGCAAAATGTGCATTATCAGGTGGCTGAAGTGCCTGTATCCGAGCATGAGCGAGCGCTTTGGCATGACCAGCACCTGCGGACCATGAGTG
>JAGKWY010000169.1 GCA_021151625.1 Gammaproteobacteria bacterium
CTTTAGCCCGCGATTGCCACTCCGGCAATTTTTTATGCGGCTTAATAATACATAAATTGTATTACTTATTAGAGTGACTTCTATGGCTATTTCCCTCGGCGTGGTAATGGATCCTATCGCGGACATTAAATTCTACAAAGACACAACCCTGGCGTTGCTATTGGCGGCACAAGAACGGGGTTGGGATCTGCACTATATGGAACAGGGGGATTTATACCTGTTGCAGGGTGAGGCGCGTGCTAATACCCGCAATTTGTTTGTCGCCGATAACGGGGATAGTTGGTTTGAACTGGGTTTACATGAGGACAAAAAGCTGGGTGATCTGGATGTAATCCTGATGCGCAAAGACCCTCCATTTGACAATGAATATATCTATAGCACCTATATTCTGGAGGCTGCCCAGCAGCAAGGCGCGTTGGTGGTGAATGATCCGCGCAGCCTGCGCGATTGCAATGAAAAAATCTTTGCCACCCAATTTCCCCAGTGCTGCCCACCAGTATTGGTCAGTCGCGATATGCTGCGCCTGCGCGAATTTCACCACCAGCATGGTGATGTGATTTTCAAGCCGCTCGATGGTATGGGCGGCAGCCGGATTTTTCGCTGTCGGCAGGATGATCCTAATGTTGGGGTGATTCTGGAAACCCTGACAGAGTTTGGCCAGCAACTGATTATGGCGCAGCGTTATATTCCGGCGATCAGTGAAGGTGACAAACGTATTCTGGTGGTCGACGGTGAGCCGGTTCCCTATTGTCTGGCGCGCATACCTGCCAAGGGCGAAACTCGCGGCAATCTGGCAGCGGGTGGTACCGGCGTGGCGCAGCCGCTGACGGACAAAGACTATTGGATTGTCGAGCAGGTGGCGTCCGTGCTCAAAGCTAAAGGGCTGATGTTTGTAGGTCTGGATGTGATCGGCGAATACCTGACCGAAATCAATGTCACCAGCCCCACGTGCGCGCGTGAGATAGACAAGGCCTACAACACCGGAATTGGGTCACGGCTAATTGACGCCATTGAGCGTAAATTGGCGTCCCGTTAATCAATAGAGTCGTTGCAGATGAATCAGGCACTTGCCCTGGAACAAGAAGTACTCAATGCGCCTCCGGTGGATTCGGGTGACCGCCTGAGTTTTACCTTTTTTATGGCCATTGTGCTCCATGGTTTGGTGTTGTTGGGCATCGGTTTCAAATTGCCAGAACATAAAAACACTTCGCAAACCATAGAGATTACACTGGCGACCCATAAATCCCTGCATGCGCCCAAGGATGCCGACTTTCTTGCCCAACACAATCAGGAAGCGAGTGGTACTGTTGATGATGCCCGGCAGTTGACTACCGAGCGCCAGGCGCAATTTGCGGATTCCCAGGTGCGTGATGTCACGCCATTGCAGCAACAAGCAGCGTCTACCCACAAAATTAAAGATCAGCAATTGCTGAGCACCACCGAAAAGTCCACACATAAAACCCAGCTTAAGCTAAATCCTGATGAGCGCGATGAACGCGAACCATTGGAAGGTACTACAGAAGATCAGGCGCTGGTCTCTACCGAAATAGCTAGCCTGCAAGCCAAGCTGGATAAGCAGCGACAGGAATACGCAAAGCGTCCGCGTGTGCGTACGCTAACGTCAGTTTCTACCAAGGCCTCTTTTGATGCGAAATACTTGCATGATTGGAGTAATAAAATTGAATTGGTGGGCAATAAGAATTATCCCAGGGAAGCACTAAGCCGTCATATCACAGGCAATTTGCGGCTGTCGGTTATGATTAATCCCGACGGTACTATCTATGAAATCAAGGTGTTGCAGTCCTCTGGTCAGCGCATTCTGGATGATGCCGCACGCCAAATAGTGCGTTTGTCAGCACCTTTTGCCAGCTTTCCCCCGGAAATCCGCAAGAATGCCGATCGCTTGCAGATTATCCGTACCTGGCGCTTTGAAATTACTGGAAAAAACTCCACTATCACCACCTCTGCCAATTAATTGCGGGCGAATAAATTTAATCGCTCGGCTTGTTTTAACCGGCTTAAGCCTCATACTGAAACCATGACGCAAAAAAATACCTCTACTAATTACGATGAACTTACGCCCGGCAGTTTGCGCGACCATTTTCTTATTGCCATGCCCGGCTTGAACGATTCATCCTTTGCCCACACAGTGACTTACATTTGCGAGCACAGTGACAAGGGTGCTATGGGAGTGGTGATCAACACCGCCACGCCTATGCTACTAAAAGAAATTTTCGCGCAGATGGATCTGAATGACTTGTCTGATCAGGGTGAACAAATTGTGATGAGCGGCGGCCCGGTACAGCCCGAGCGCGGTTTTGTGCTTCACTCCAATGAAACCAAATGGCAATCAACGCTGGAAGTTTCACCTGAAATCAGCCTTACTGCCTCGCGCGATATTATTGCTGCCCTCGCTGAAGGCCGCGGCCCCAAACAGTGTTTGATTACCCTGGGGTATGCCGGTTGGGGTGAGGGCCAATTGGAGGCAGAAATTGCTGCTAACTCTTGGCTTACAGTGGCGGCCGATAAAGATATTATTTTTAATACGCCGTTTGAGCAACGCTGGACAGCAGCGGCTCAAGCGCTGGGTATTGATGTCAATTTAATTCCTCTTACTGCAGGTCATGCCTGATTTTTTCGCCAAGTTTCTTCCATGATTAAAACACTGCTTGCCTTTGACTACGGCACCAAAAATATTGGTGTCGCTGCAGGTCAAATGATCACTCGCTCGGCCAACTCCCTCGCGTCATTAAAAGCGAAAGATGGAGTTCCTGACTGGAACCAGATCGAAAAACTATTGGCTGAATGGAAACCGGATCTGGTACTGGTCGGCTTACCGTTAAATATGGATGACAGTGAAAGTGAGTTGAGCGCGCGCGCGCGCAAATTTGCCAATCGGATTCACGGGCGTTTTGGTGCAAAAGTGGAGTTAGTGGATGAGCGACTCACCAGTTTTGAAGCCAAAGGGGAAGTGATCAGTCGCGGCGGTTCACGCGATTACAAACACAATCCGGTTGATTCAATTGCCGCACGTTTGATTTTGGAAAGTTGGTTGGAACGAAATTAGTTGTAAAGGAGTTGGTCTCGTTACAAAAAAATGCCGGGCAATTGCCCGGCATTTTTTCACCTGAAAATCATTAAAACATTTTTCCGCGATTGTTGTGTTCATCACTTTGAATCGACAGGCTATCTGCGGCATGGGATAAATAATTCGCATCAGTTTCCGAGCCAAGTTTAATCATCAAGCGCAGGTCGTTGGGTGAGTCTGCATGTAACAATGCATCTTCGTAAGTAATTTCGCCGTTGTCGTAAAGCGCATAAAGCGCCTGATCAAACGTCTGCATGCCTAATTCGGTTGAGCGTTTCATTAATTCTTTCAGCTCCGACACCTCGCCTTTGCGAATCAAATCCTGCGCAAGAGGAGTGTTGATCATAATTTCCAGGCACGCGCGACGACCATTGCCATCGGGTGTTGGAATTAACTGCTGCGCAACAATGGCTTTTAAGTTGAGTGACAAGTCCATCCATAGCTGGCGATGGCGATCAGCCGGGAAGAAGTGAATGATACGGTCCAGCGCCTGGTTGGCGTTGTTGGCGTGGAGTGTACACAGGCACAGGTGACCAGTTTCAGCAAAGGCGATGGCGTGGTCCATGGTTTCGCGTGAGCGCACCTCGCCAATCAAAATTACATCAGGTGCCTGACGCAGTGTATTTTTCAAGGCAACTTCAAAAGACTCGGTATCAATGCCCACTTCGCGCTGGGTGATAATGCACCCTTGATGCTGGTGAATAAATTCAATCGGGTCTTCGATGGAAATAATATGGCCTTTGGAGTTTTGGTTGCGATGGCCGATCATGGAGGCGAGCGAGGTGGATTTACCGGTGCCCGTGGCGCCCACAAAAATAATCAGGCCGCGTTTGGTCATCGCCAATTCTTTGATAACTTCGGGCAGGTTTAATTCATCAATGGTTGGAATTTTGGTTTCAATACGACGCAGCACCATGCCGGCGAGGTTGCGCTGGTAAAAAGCACTGGCACGAAAACGGCCAATCCCGCGCGCACTTACTGCAAAGTTAAGTTCCTTGTTCTCCAGAAATTCGGTGCGCTGTTTTTCATTCATTACGCTGAGCACCAGCTCACGCGCTTTTTCCGGCGCAAGTGGTGTAGCGGTTACCGGGACGATTTTGCCGTGGACTTTGATCGACGGCGGAACACCGGCGGTGATAAATAAATCCGACGCGCCTTTTTCAACCATTAGTGTTAATAACCGATCAAAATCCATAACCAACCACCTGAAAAATTATTGAAATAACTGTGACTGCGGTGAAAATAACTGTGCGATAAAACAGCAAAAAAATTTAAAAATTCTCGGGGAATTTGGCTTTGGATTTTGCCGCTTCGCGGCTGACAATCCGCCGCGATACCAAATCGGCCAGGCACTGGTCCATGGTCTGCATACCGAGAGATGCACCGGTCTGAATCGCCGAGTACATTTGCGCAACTTTATCTTCGCGGATCAGGTTACGAATCGCCGAGGTACCGCGCATGATTTCGTGTGCCGCGACGCGACCACCGCCATTTTTCTTCATCAGTGTTTGCGAGATTACTGCTTGCAGTGATTCCGACAACATTGAGCGCACCATGGATTTTTCGTTTGCCGGGAACACGTCCACAATACGGTCGATGGTTTTTGCAGCGGAGGTGGTGTGCAGGGTGCCGAATACCAGGTGACCGGTCTCTGCGGCAGTTAATGCGAGACGAATAGTTTCCAGGTCGCGCATCTCACCTACCAGAATAATATCCGGGTCTTCCCGGAGTGCGGAGCGGAGTGCTTCGTTAAAGCCGTGGGTATCGCGGTGCACTTCGCGCTGGTTGACCAGGCATTTTTTGGATTCGTGTACGAATTCGATCGGGTCTTCGATGGTTAATACGTGTTCGTATTTGTTGTCATTGATGTAGTCGATCATGGCGGCGAGGGTGGTGGATTTGCCCGAACCCGTGGGCCCGGTCACCAGCACCAGTCCACGTGGTACGGCGCAAATATCGCGGAACACGTTGCCCATACCCAATTCTTCCATGGTCAGTACTTTGGAGGGAATGGTACGGAACACGGCGCCGGCGCCGCGGTTCTGGTTAAACGCGTTTACGCGGAAGCGCGCTACGCCGGGCACCTCGAACGAAAAGTCGGTTTCCAGGAATTCTTCGTAGTCCTTACGCTGCTTGTCATTCATAATGTCGTAAATCAAGCCGTGAACCTGCTTGTGCTCCATGGGCGGCAGGTTAATGCGGCGCACATCGCCATCCACACGGATCATGGGCGGTAAACCCGCCGACAAGTGCAAGTCCGACGCGCCTTGTTTGGCGCTAAAAGCCAGGAGTTCGGTGATATCCATCAGGGCAACCTTTTGTTATGCATCGGCC
>JAGKWY010000074.1 GCA_021151625.1 Gammaproteobacteria bacterium
TGGCCGCAGCCTGACACTTAAATTACTTACGCCTGTTTTCTGTTCGCCTCCTTCGTGTTATTGACTATAGACAAGGATTGCCAGCATACAAATTACATCGCCTAACGACGACCACCCAATAATGAACCGAGAATACCGCGCACAAGTTGACGCCCCAAATTACTGCCTATAGCACGCGCTGCACTTTTTGCCAGGGCTTCAGTTGCAGATTCACGTCGCGCATTGGCGCGCTCCGCTTGCTGTTGTGCGCGCGCTTGCTCGCGCTGGATTTGTTGTTGCTGTTTTTGTTGTTCTTTAAAAACACGCTCCTGCTCTACACGCAATTGCTCCTGCACTTGTTGTTGCTGATCGGTTTGTTGTTGCTGTGCGACACGAGCTTTCAAAACTTCATAAGCCGATTCACGATCAATCATTTGGTTATAAATAGTTTTGTAAGGCGAACGATTCATTACCTCGGTGCGCTCTTCAGCCGTCAATGGTCCAATGCGCGATGCGGGCGGTGCGATAAATACGCGCTCTACCGGCGTAGGCGATCCTTTATCATCCAGCACTGACACCAGCGCTTCACCAATGCCCAATTCAGTAATAACACTTTCCGTGGAAAATGCCGGATTGGGGCGAAAGGTTTGCGCTGCAACTTTTACTGCTTGCTGATCTTTAGGGGTAAACGCGCGCAACGCATGTTGAATGCGGTTACCAAGTTGACCAAGTACATTATCGGGAATATCGGCCGGGCTTTGGGAAATAAAATAAATCCCTACACCTTTGGAACGAATTAAACGTACCACCTGTTCAATTTTATCCACCAGCAATTTTGGTGCACCGTTAAACAGTAAATGTGCCTCATCAAAAAAGAACACCAACTTGGGTTTATCAGCATCACCTTGCTCGGGCAAATTTTCGAACAGTTCAGAAACCAGCCACAGCAAAAAAATCGCGTAGAGTTTTGGTTGGTTAACCAGCGTGGTTGCATCCAGAATATTAATGACGCCTGTGCCCTCCAAGGTGGTTTGCATCAGGTGATTTAAATCCAGTGCCGGTTCGCCAAAGAAATTATCAGCCCCCTCCTGATCCAGCATCATCAAACGGCGCTGAATAGCAGCGATACTCGCTTCACTGATTCCGCCGTATTCATCTTCCAATGCTTTGCGTTCGTCTTTCATCCAGTTGAGCATGGCTTGCAGGTCTTTTAAATCCAGCAACAACATGCCCTGGTCATCGGCAATTTTAAACGCGGCGTAGAGTACTGCCGTTTGGGTTTCATTTAGATCGAAAAAGTTGGCCAGCAATAAGGGGCCAAAGTCGGAAATAGTAGCGCGCACCGGATGACCATGTTTTGCGTACAAATCCCAAAACACACAGGGAAACAACCGCTGCTGGTAATCGCTGATTTGCATTAGCTGCACGCGCTCATCCACTTTAGGATGTGGTTTGCCTGCTTTTGCCAAACCGGAAAGGTCACCTTTAATATCCGCCATAAAAACCGGTACACCGGCTTTGGCAAAACCCTCTGCCAATACCTGCAGGCTTACGGTTTTACCGGTACCGGTTGCGCCCGCAATTAACCCGTGGCGATTGGCCATACGCAAATTTAATTGCACTCTTTGCTGCCCATTACCGCCAACCAAAAAATTCTCAGACATGACAACTCCTTAATAATGAGGACTATTGTTGTTGAAATTCCAACTGCTGCCACGCAAAGTCTCTTCCAGATCAGCGTTATTAACATCAACGCTGGCAATATCGATCACCGCCGACAGTTTTGCGGCTGCAATATTCTTGGGGTCAAACTCCAGGCTGGCATCCACTTTATTAAAACGCCCCACAAAGGTAGAAAGCCCCATATGGTTAATTTTAAATAGCACCGCCACATGGGACGGGTCCAGTTTGTAGGAACCTTTTTCCAACTGAATTAAGCCGGTTTTTACTTTGGGTTTAATCAAGGTGCCGCAGCTGGTAAGTAACAGCGCCGCCAAGAACAAAAAAAATAATTTGAATGATAGTTGTCGTTGCATATCAGCTATATTCCCTGGCAGTCGCTTGTTGATAAAACTTGTGCAGTTGATGTTTGGGAGTTTTGGTCAAGCGGTACATAAAATCAAATGAAGGTGACTCTTGCCGATGCTGCTCGCGCAATTCATCCAGCATACTTAACCACAAATGCGCAGTCACTTCCGCATCCGCTAGCGCGCGGTGATAGACACCTTCATTAGGCAAATTTTTATAACTGGCGAGGGTAGCCAATTGATGGTTGGGAGCCAATTGAAAAATGCGCCGCGCGGCTAACAAACTGCAGGCAATGCCACCGGAGAAATATTTTTTGATGCGACGAAATTCAGCACGTAAAAAACGCTCATCAAAACTGGCATTGTGGGCAACCAGATTATGCCCTGCAATAAACTCATAGAAATCACCCATCACATCCGCATTCTTGCGCGCGTCTTTTACCATGGCATTAGTGATGCCGGTAAGATTTTCGATAAATAAAGGAATACGCACACCCGGGTTCATGACCTGCTGGAAGCGATCGGCAATCCTGCCGTTTTCAATCAGCACCGCACCTATTTCAATTGCCCTGTCGCCCATATCCGGTGATAAACCTGTGGTTTCAAAATCAAATACCACCAGGTGATCAGCAGGTTTATGTTGCATATCAATATCCATCAACTGATTAAACCCTGTATTTTCAGCTACGACTTATACATCTGAATAAAAAAGGGACGCACCACCTGGTGCATCCCTTTTTTATGTGCTGTGATTTTTACCAAAATAATTGGCGACCACACCGATTAATCCGGCAGAGTAATATTCAACTCCAACACCGAACAGTTATCAGAGTTGTCGAGATTAACCGAAACCTGATCTGATTCAATGTGAATGTATTTGCGAATCACCGCGATAATTTCCTGCTGCATTTGCGGCAGGAAGTCAGGCTGACTCAGGTTGCGCTTGTTGCGTTCATGCGCCACGATAATTTGCAAGCGCTCCTTAGCTACCGAGGCCGAAGAAGGCGCACGCTTTTTAATTAGGAAATCCAGAATACTCACGCTTTACACCCCCAACAAACGTTTGAGGAAACTTTTCTTTTCCGCTTCCAGGAAGCGGTGAGGAATATCTTTGCCGAGCAAGCGATCTACTGCATCGTTATAGGCTTGGCCTGCAGTAGTTGCATCATCCAGAATTACCGGAGCACCCTGGTTAGATGCTTTCAGCACTGCTTCTGATTCTGGAATCACACCCAGCAATGGAATTGCGAGAATTTCTTCCACGTCGTTCACGCTCAACATTTCACCAGCTTCTACGCGAGTCGGGTTGTAGCGAGTTAACAATAAATGCTCTTTGATAGGCTCCAGGTTTTGTTCAGCACGGCGCGATTTGCTTTGCAGGATACCGAGAATACGATCCGAGTCGCGCACTGACGATACTTCGGGGTTGGTTACTACAATCGCGATGTCAGCAAAATACAAAGCCATCAACGCGCCCTGCTCAATACCAGCAGGTGAATCACATACTATGTAATCAAAATCTTTAGAAAGTTCATTGATAACGGTTTCTACACCTTCGCGGGTCAATGCATCTTTATCGCGCGTTTGTGAGGCAGGCAATACATACAAGCCTTCAGTGCGCTTGTCTTTAATCATCGCCTGGTTCAGGGTGGCTTCGCCCTTAATTACGTTTACAAAATCGTAAACTACACGGCGCTCACAGCCCATGATCAAATCCAGGTTACGCAGGCCCACGTCAAAATCGATAACCACAGTTTTGTGGCCGCGCATGGCCAAACCGGTACTGATTGCTGCGCTTGAAGTGGTTTTACCAACACCGCCTTTACCGGAAGTGACAACAATAATCTTGGCCAAGGGAGGGCTCCTTTAAATAACAAATTTTTTAATGACATGAGTTTGCAATACAACAACATTATTCTGCGGCATTGCTTGATCGCTAATGTGGCGATCGATTAATTACTGACTAGTGCTTCCACCACCACTTTTTCACCTTGCAGGGAAATTTGTGTTGGCTTTTTCAATAATTCTTTGGGCAGCGAATCCTGCAGTACGAAGTTGCCGGCAACAGATACCAATTCTGCTTCCAACTGCTGGCAAAAAATGCGCGCCGTTTCATCGCCACGTACACCGGCCAGCGCTCTGCCACGCAGGGTGCCATAGACATGGATATGGCCATCGGCCAGCACTTCCGCACCTTCACTCACTTGCGCCAGCACAATCAAATCCGCACCTTCGGCGTAGATTTGCTGACCGGAGCGCACCGGGCGGGTAATCACCTTGCTCTGGCGCTGTACGATTCGCTCTTCAACAACAACCCGCTCTTCAATCACGGTCTCAACGACTGTCTCCACCACCCTTTCCACACTCGGTGCTGCCTCTTGTTTTGGCAGCTTGAGCGCGCGTTCGTTCGGGGTTGGCAGAACTGCTAAACCGGTCTTGTTGACTGGCGCTAACAATACCTCAGGTACACCGCTAAAACCTAGTGGTTGTAAATCCAGTTCGCGGCAAATTGTCAGCAAATCCCCCACTTTTTTCAGGGCTTCAGGGTTCTCCAGGCGGTCCAGATTGATCAGTACCGGCGAGTTCACAAAGAACTGGGGCGCCTGGGCAATTTTTTCTTTCAGCTCATCCACCAGACTTTTGGGCTCGTAGCGGATAATGGCCAGCACAACTACCGTAATAGCGCTGCCTTTCAACTGAAAATTGACGTCAATCATTCGTAATTCCAGGGTTATAGGTCGATTTGGGAGGAAGTGCGCCATTATCGGGGCGGCACCCGATTAGTCAAGCAAGAAGGGATTGGCAAAATCTGGATCGACCCAGTTACAGCACTACGGCGGCCCAGGCCAGCTTTAGTGAAGCACAACTGGATGCTCTGCTCGCGCCCGTCGCGCTCTATCCGGATACAGTACTGTCTCATGTGCTAATCGCCTCTACTTACCCCCTTGAAGTCGTCGAAGCCGATCGCTGGGCGCGCAACAATACCCGCTATAAAGGCGATGACGCGGTGAATGCGGTAGAAAGCCGCGATTGGGACCCGAGCGTAAAAGCCCTGGTCGCCTTCCCCGATATTTTGCGCCGCATGAGCGAAGACCTGGATTGGACCCAACAACTGGGCGATGCCTTCCTCGCCGATGAAGAAGGCGTGATGGATAGCGTGCAGAAATTGCGCAACCGCGCTTATGCGTCGGGCCACCTGGATAAGGTCGAACATGTGCGTGTAATCCGCGAAGAAAAAACCATTGTGATTGAACCCAGTGTGGAGCGCGTTGTTTACGTGCCCGCCTATGACACCCGCGTGGTCTATGGCAACTGGTGGTGGCCGGATTATCCGCCAGTTTACTGGCATTACCCCAGCAGCTACGTGTTTGTGTCCGGATTCTACTGGGGCCCGCGTGTGCATATAGGCCCGCGCTTCTACTTCAGCGGCTGTCATTGGCGCGACCGTCGTGTCTATGTGGTTGATAACCACCATCATCACGGCCATCGTTTTTACGATAGCCGCAGCGTAGTTCGCCATGTAGATGCCACTCGCTGGAACCACAACCCGGTGCACAGACGCGGTGTTGCTTACTACGACAACCACACCCGCGAACGCTTTAATAGCCCGCGCGAAAGTTTCCGCGATTCGCAGTCCTATCGTGCCAACTTACGTGGTGAGAATGCCCGTGGAGACACGGCTCGTAGAGAAAATGTGCGCGGTAATGATCACACCCAATGGCGTGGTGAGGATCGCGCCAACCGCACCAATCCCAATATCGCCCCCAATCAGGCGCGCGACCAACGCCAGAATCGTTCCGATGAGTTCCAACAACGCCTGGAACGTCGCCAGGCTGGCCAGATAACTACGCCAAGCAACCGCGTCACTGGTACCGAGCGAGCACAACCGCGCGCCAATCAATTGCGCGAACGGATGAACAATCGTACCGAGCGTAGCAATGAACGCTCAGGCAATGAACGCAATTTAGGCTCTCTGCGCAGTGAAGGCCAAAATGCAACCACCAATCGCCGCTGGGATACAGAGCGTTCGAATGATGTGAATGCGGGTGAAAATCGTGCGACAGAGCGTCAATCCAACAATCAGGAAAGTCGTCTCCAGGAGCGGCTGAACAGAGATCGCATTGAACGCACCCAAACACCACGCGCGGATCGATTCCAGCAGGAGCGTCCACAGATCCAACGTGAAGAGCGTCAGATCCAACGCATTGAACGTCCGAATGCATCCGTACAAAGGGTTGAGCAACCACGTATTGAGCGTAGCGAACAACCTAGAATCGAACGTAGCGAACAGCCCAGAATTGAGCGCAGTGAACAGCCGCGTTTTGAACAGCGCGCAGAGCGAGTCGAACGTTTCCGCGATAACGGCGGTGGCCGCGAGAGCCGTCAATCCAATGATCGCAGCGAAATTCGTGGCGGTCGTGAACGTTAATTTTTGCTCAACTTATACGCACCGGCAGGCAAAAGCTGCCGGTGCTACAACGGAATATTCTGAAACTGCCCGCGCCAGCCCCTATATTCTCCCTACCGCTGCTTTTATACTATTGCAACAAACCTGCTTCACACTTATTACAACCCCTGACATTTAGAGTTTTTAGTCATCTATGCAGAACACCGCACCGCTCTTTCGCTTGCTGGCGCTTATCCTGCTGGTTTCCAGTTTGTTTGCCTGCAGCACCCAAAAAATGGCGCGCGACGAAAACTGGCCCGCAACCATGCCGCCACGCGCCTACTTTGTAAAAGCCTTTGAGGCCGATGAAGCCAATAAAAAAATCCAGACGCAACAGGAATACATGACCTGGATTGTACGCTTTTACAATGGCTGGGAACTCTATGGCCGCGGCTGGACCAAGATGACCAACGAGCTGCTGGCGCAAATCCAGGACCCAAACGAAGCCAAAGAAATAAAATACAAGGTTGATCGCATCGGCCGTCAGGTATCAGCAGAGTGGGCGAAAAAATCTGACACTCGCACCATCTACTTGCGTCACGTATCTATCTGGGGCAATGCGCTGTTGGAATCACTGGATCGCGATCAGGCATTAGAACTCGTCAATAAAGTAAATCAGGATGTGGATGATTTACTTGCGCACAAAATAAAGCCCGGAGTTATTACTGCCGAGCGCTACTTTCCTGCGGATGAAGACGATCCATTTTTATAAAACGCATTTTCCTGGCGACTAATTTACTGAATAAAAAATCCCCGGCGCGCCGGGGATTTTTTTGACTTGCAATTTAATTATTATCTACGCATTACCAATTCCAGTTAATACCCAGCTTGATTGTCATAGGTGGACCAGCAAAAGTGCCGTTAGGTTGGGCGAAGTTTGCTGGCAAGCTCTCCCCTGCGCCACCAAACCAATCCTGATAGCCTCCGTGATTAACCGCATTAGTTAGGTTGAGTACATCCAGGCGCATACTCAAGGTGCTGCCATTAGCAATGCCATTGGTCGCAATTTGTTTACTAAACGCGATATCCAATTGTTTGTAGCCAATAAAGCCATCGTTCTCGGGTTTGAAAGTGTTGTACACGCATGCATTCCAACCAGCGCGGCAATCAGTTCCCATATAAGTTTTTACACTTTCCAGATTTAATTTCGCCGAAAAATCTACACCACCCGGCAAATCAAATAATGCAGCAATCACCAACCGATGCTCTGGTACAGAGACAGAATCAAACCAGGTGTAATCATCCATGCTTGGATAATCGAGCGCAAAAACTTCGCCCGCTTTACGATTTTCCTGCGCATCGGTATAGGTATACGCAATCGTCATGCCCCAAAAATCATCGGCTTTGGGCTTATCCAGTTTGATATAAAGTGAATCCGCCTCGGATTCCAAACCATTCATACCAATTAAACCATTGCTATAACCGGGAATGCCAAAACCCCACGGCTGGCCCCAGCTGGCACCCGGTTCAAAGAAGCTGCCATCAGGGCGGCGATTCATCAGCATCCACACAAAACCGTCATGGCTTTTAATGTGCGATAAACTGATTTCAGAATCCCAATCGCCCAGAGTACCGCGCAACCCCAAACTGAATTGATCTGAATAAGGCGTTTTCAAATCATTGTTCACCATAAATACTTCGCGACCTCCACCGCTATTGGAGTAGAGCAATTCCTCCAGGCCTTCTCGGGTTAAATATTTCGGATTCCAGGCAACGCAATTAGTCTCGGTAGCCGGGTTGCAGTTGTGTTGCGGATCTTCTGAATCGAAGTTAATGCTGTAAGTCGGGAAAGTGGCCTTGGTTCGTTCCAATTGCAAATTATCAAACAGGTTGCGGTCATAGGCACGGCCAGCGCCACCAAACAATACCAGATTGTAATCGCTACCGATGTCGTAACTAAACCCCAACCGCGGTTGCCAGGCACCGGTAAAACTATCGCGGTTACTGCCAGTACTAATGTAATCATCGACGTTAATATTGGAATTTTTCAAGTTAGGCCAATTGCGCAACGCAGTCACCACTTCATCCGGGGTTTGATAATCCAGATAGGAATCGGATTTTTCATAATCCCAACGCACACCGGCATTAATCGTTAAACGCTCGGTTGCACTCCAGTCATCCTGAATATAAATACCGATCTGCTGATTGTCGCTTTGCGCTGTGCCATCGCCAATATTGGCCAGAGGCGCGCCCCACTCAACGCGGTAGGGCTGTGTCCAGGAGTAATCAATATTGTATTTATACTGCGGGTTATAGGGCTGCTGCTCCGCCGACGATAATTCAATGGCTTTGTATTTAAAGCCTGTTTTAATTTGATGGTCTTCCAGCGCGAGATAAGTGAAATCTTCCTGGAAGCCCCACCCGGATTGGCTTTTCTTTTGAAAATCGCGCCCTGCCCCGGTGTTCAGCACGGTGCGATCCGCCGCATTTAATAAAATGGTGCCATTACCAAACGTATGTGGGCGCGGATTAAAGGTGTAATCCTCGTAGGTAAAACGAAAATCGTTAACCCAATTTTCTGTGCGCCAGTTGTGGCTGAGCACCCAACGGGCTTCTTCATTGTTTTTATCGGTACCAAAATCCAACACATTTTGGCCACCAATACCGGTTAATTCAGTTTCATCGCGATACTTGGCGGTAAGTTCAATTTTTTGTTCGTCGTTAACCACATAACTCAACTTACCAAACAATAAATCCTCTTCAAAATCGGCAGCAACTCCACCCAATTGCGCGCGGATTGCCTCGGGCAACTTATTGACATCGTAACCTGATCCGACAATAACATCGCGCGGATCACTATTGCTCTTGCCTTCGTAAGCAAGGAAAAAATGCAATTTATCCTGAATAATTGGGCCACTCACATTGGCGCCGTATTGGATTTGTTGACTGGGAACTTTTTTATGCGCATTGAGTTCATTGGGATTTTTTTCGCGCATACCCTCATCAGAGTAATCGTAGAAAAAACCACCTTTGAATTCGTTGGTGCCCGATGCAGTTACAGCGACAATAGCCGCACTACTTAATTGATCATATTCTGCTGAATAGTTTTGGGTGATGACCTTGTACTCGGAAATAGCCGATTGCGGAAAGGGAGTACCACGACTTGCATCCTGCCCGCTAATACCACCGCGCAATACATAATTTTTTTGCCCAACACCATCGATAAACACGTTGATCGCATTGGGGCTTTGCGCACCGCCCTGGATACTGGTGCTGCCATCTTGCCCTTCATTAAATTGCACACCAGGCGCAAGATCGGCAAAGGCTAAAAAATTGCGTGTGGTTTGCGGCAGGGCTTCAATTTGCTCAAGCGTGATATTGGTACCCACCTCACCGCCCACGTTATAATTCACTTGCGTACCCAGCACCAATAATTCTTCCACTGGCTGCTCAGGATTTTGCTGCTCCAGATCAATATTTAAATTTACTTTTTGCCCGACCCGCAGGTTAATCGGCTGCTGCCCCTGCAAACTTTTGCCCGCAACTTCCAGCCGATATTCCCCCGGAGCCAAGCCGGTAATCACATAGCTGCCATCCGCTTTGGTGGTGGTTTTTGCACTATGACCGTTCGCTGTGTTCACCAAAGTCACCAGGGTGCCAGCCAAAGGTTGGTCGCGCGTTTCAATCACACCGCCCAGACTGGCGCTGCCAATTTGCGCAACCGCAGAATCAACAAAACCGGCTGCACAACAAAAGCCAATCAACGCCGCCAGAATTTTTTTACGCGAAGGCGAGGTCAATCGGGAAGAAACAAGCCGGGATGAATAAACAGACAAGGATGAGTTAACAGGGTGCGTGCGCATAAGCGTTTCCTTTTCTTAATTATTGGAAGAGTTCGATTTTCTTAACCACTCAATCGACTGGCCTGAGCCTTCAAATATTGCTACTACCGCCAAATACCAGAGCACAGAGAACCAGATGCCGTAGCGATTGAGCGGCGTTATGTCCTCGGTGAGCCCCACGCGCCAGCCTGCCAATATATCAATCACTCCAATCACAATAAAAAAGGTGATGAAATAAAAACCCATTTTCCAGGCGAGCACAAAACACAGCGCTGAAATACTGAGCAATGCAACCAGAGCCAGATAATTGCGCCCGGAAAACACCAGCGACTTAACAACTCGTCCACCATCGAGCGGGTAAACGGGGATTAGATTAAATAAATTCAACAACGCGCTGGTGGAGGCAACCAATCCGGCAAAATGGCTTTCTGTCACCAGATAAAAAATATAAAACACCAGCGTCATCACCAACCCAAACACTGGCCCCATCATGGAGATATAAACATCTTGCCAGCGGGTTTTGGGCATATCGCCCACCGCCAGACCACCGACAAAGGGAATCAGGTACATGCCTTTGGTGGGCAGGCCGCATTTTTTCATCGCGCGCAAATGACCGTATTCATGGAACACCAATACCGCAATCAGCGCGATTGCAAACTCCAAGGTAAACATCACGCTGTACACAGCAACCGATGCGGCGAGCAATGCAACCTTAATAACCTGTACGGTTTTTAATAATTTAAACCCGACTAACGCCAGGGAAACCCAGGAGGTATTTTTTACAGGTGCTGATGCAGGCGCAGCAGCGACGGTTTCATTCGCGGCTTCAGTAGCGACGGCGCCCTCTTCCTCGCGTACTAACTGCAAACGCGCCTGCGCGCCCAACACCTGGGTACCACCGACCCAGAGCTGATAAATTACACTGGCGGTTGCCATATTTAATTGAAAACCAATACGCACCTCACCCAGATCCGGCAGATCAAAGCGATGCTCGCTGATTGGATTAAAATTGCGCAAATGGGATACACGTTCACCATCTACAGTCACCCACTCTTCCCCGGTCGCCGGGGTAGCCGCGACGACAAACTCTCGCCCGGCGTAAGCAAACGAAAATACCTGCATAACACATCAACTCATCAGATCAACTATCAGCTAAAAAAGGGCCCCAACCCGGTAAAACCGGTGGTTTAACTGGCAATCATTGCAGTGCACGCATAGACTAGGCGCTGTGCATCTATTAACAACTGACAATTTCACCGCAGGTTTTCTATGTTACGGGTAGGCGATTACAATCGTTTAAAAATTATCAAGCGCACCGACTTCGGCATTTTTCTGGATGGCGGCAAGTTTGGCAACATTTTATTGCCCAAACGTTACGTGACCGACGACATAAACCCATGGAAGTGGGCCGCTCCTATGTAGTGTGTATTTATCTGGATGAATATGCCGGCCGTATTACCGCCTCATCCCGTTTAAATCGCCATTTGGAGGAGCGCGCGAGTGGTTTGCGTGCACAACAAGCAGTCGATTTAATTATTTGCGGTCGCAGTGACATGGGTTATAAAGCGGTGATCAACAACTCGCACCTGGGTTTGATTTTCCGCGATGACGCCTTTCGCACATTGCTCTACGGCGAAAAAGTGAAGGGCTTTATTAAAGCCATTCGCGCCGATCGCAAAATTGATTTGAGCTTGCAACAACACGCGCGCGACAGCAAAGAAGACCTGGCCGAAAAAATTCTCGCCGATTTACAAAAACGCGGCGGAGTTTCCTTCCTCACCGACAAAAGCGAACCCGATGCAATTTACAAAGTCTTTAACGTCAGCAAAGGCAATTACAAAAACGCACTGAGTTTATTGTACAAGCAACGTAAAATCCTGATCGAAAAAGACAAGATAACGTTGGTTTAACCGCTTGAGCGGTGTAAGTGCACTGCATTTTTTTGATGTGACTGATTGATTGCAACGAGTGAGTAACGCATGAAACAAATCCGCTGGGGAATTATTGGTGTTGGCGATGTCTGCGAGGTAAAAAGCGGCCCAGGATTTTACAAAGCGCCGGGCTCAGAGTTACACGCGGTTATGCGCCGTAATGGTGATAAAGCACGCGATTATGCCCAGCGCCATAATGTTCCCCTCTGGTATGACGATGCCGAGGCGCTGCTAGCCAACCCGGACATTAATGCTGTTTATATCGCCACGCCCCCTGCGCAACACAAGGATTACGCTATTGCAGCGATGAATGCCGGCAAGGATGTATATATCGAAAAGCCGGTCACCCTGAATGCAGCCGAGTGCGATGCAATTATTGCGGCTGAACAAGCCACGGGGCGCAAAGTCGTTGCGGCCCACTATCGTCGCTATGTGCCCTGCTTTATGAAAATGCACGATTTAATTCGCAGCGGCGCCATTGGTGAACCCTTAATGGTGCAACTGGAGATGCTGCAACCCGCCGTTTCTAAAATTATTACCACCACGGAAGACAACTGGCGAGTTAATCCGGAATTATCGGGCGGTGGTTTATTTCACGATTTATCGCCCCACCAGCTCGACCTTATGCTGTATTGGTTTGGTCAGGTGGTGAATGCCCAGGGTTTTGGCACCAATCAGCGGCAATTTAATAGCGCCGATGATGCCGTACACGGCTGGGCCAAACTGGAATCCGGGGTGTTATTGCAAGGGCGCTGGCATTTTGCAGTTGCCCCTGAACAAACGCGCGACCAGTGCGAAATTATTGGCACTGCCGGCAAATTAACCATTAATTTTTTTGGCCAGCAAGTGATTCGCCTGAGCAATGCTAATGGCGCTGAAGAAATTATTATCCCCAACCCGCAACATATTCAGCAGCCGATGATTGAGCAGGTAAATGCCTATTTTCGTGCGGAGCGAAATAACCCCTGCAGCATTACTGAAGCACAACAGGTAATGCAACTTATCGATTGCTTTAGCCAACCACTGTAATTAGCGGCGTTTGACCCTTTTACGATTGCCCCACCAGTATCGCTCGCGCGATTCTGGCACCTAAGTTTCCCTCCAAAAATCGCTTTGAGATTTTTTGCGTCTTTAACGTGCATAAAATCTCAAAAGTGACGCTTTTTACTCGGCAGAATTTTTGCTTGTCTCTAAACTGTCAAACAGCATTTGAATCAATTGGGCTGGTTAAAATGCTGTGGAAATCAACTTATAAGGTCTCGTACCCACGCAGACTCACACAGATGAGCGAAGGAGCCATGATGAACAAGCAAAACTCTTTATACCTCGCAATTCACACACACACAGTACAAACAGTTACTTCCCTTACCTCTTCCCCGCTAACCAAATTACTCACCGCCGCTGGTGTTTGCAGCTTGCTCTGGGCGAGCCCCCAAACGCTCGCGCAGACAACGGACAAGACCAAAGCAAAAGAGGAAATCGAAGAACTGGTGGTGGTGGGTTCACGTATTCGCCAGACCAATTTAAAAACGATTTCACCTACTATCATGATTAGTCGCGAGGATGCCGCCGCCGCAGGGCTTAACTCCACAGCAGATCTGTTGCAATCCAACGCGATTACCGGTGGCGCCTCGCAAATTAACAACGCCTTTGGTGGCTACGTCACGAATGGCGGCCCCGGCGCGAACACCATATCCCTGCGCGGCCTGGGTGAAAGCAGAACCCTGGTGTTGATTAATGGCCGCCGCGTTGCGCCATCAGGTACACAGGGTTCGGTTGGCACTGCCGACTTGAACGTACTGCCCACCGCAATGATTGAACGCGTGGAAATTCTGCGCGATGGCGCTTCATCGATTTACGGTTCAGACGCAGTGAGCGGTGTAATTAACGTGATTACCCGCGAAGAGATTGAAGGCCTTTCTATTGAAGGTGATTTCAACCACCCCACCGAAGGTGAAGGTGAGCAAACACGCCTGTCTATTTCTGGCGGCATGAATGAAGAACGTTTTTCTCTCTCTGGTTCGTTCGATGTGTTTGAACGCAAAGCGCTGACACTGGGTGATCGCGAATGGACACGCTGCAACCAGGATAAATTTCGCGATCCTGAAACCGGTGAATCCTATGATGATATTGACCCGAGAACAGGCAAATCAAAATGCTACCCAATTACCACAACCGGCTCTAACGGCGTAACCGTCAATACCATTGGCACCCAGGGAATAACCGCTAGTAACTGGGAAAGCCTGGGGTTAAATGGCCCGGCCATTGGCGCCCCCAATGCACCTGACCCGTCCGTCAGTTCGTTTACACGTTTTCGTCCCAATCCAGCAGTCCTCTCCGGTGTAATAGGTTATGAGGGTGTTGGTGGGTCGGAGCTAATAGACGGAGAGCTTGTGCCTATGAGCATCAATATTCGCGATACCTTTGAACCGCGCATGCTCAACGAAGATTTAATTTCTCCTGCAAAAATTTACACCGGTTTTGTACAAGGAAAATACGATTTGCAAGCGCTTGGCAATGCAGAAGTATACGGCGAACTCCTCGCCTCCCGTCGTGAATCGGAACAGGCCGGTTATCGCCAACTCACCATGGATTATCGTCGTGGCAGCCCGTTAATTCCCGCTGAGTTAGCGCACGGCAATTTCGGTGCGGATCAGGGCACCACAGATGGCGATCGTGTTGGTGTGCGTGCATTTGTGGGCTTTGGCAACGACCACAGCGAACAAAGTGTCGATTTCTACAAACCGACGATTGGCATTAAAGGCGATTTAACTTTCTTACCTGATTGGCGTTACGATGCTTACATCAGCCATGCAAAATCGGATGCCGATTATGAGCGCAATTCATTCCTGATCGACAAGCTAACCAATGCCAGCGATGCAGTTCCTGCTACCAGCGGTGTAGACGCAAGCCTGGTGCGTGATGGTTTAACTTGCGAAATAAACCTGACCAATCCTAATGAAAAATGTATCCCCTATCCTCGGTTAACTGCTGCCGTTGTTGGCGGTGATTTGCCGCAGGATTTCAAGGATTATATTTTCCAAAACACAGTAGGCAGCACTGAATACGAAGAGACTATTTATAGCGGTATTATTGATGGCCCCCTGTTCGAATTACCTGCAGGCAAAGTACAGGGTGTATTAGGCCTTGAACATCGCAAAATGGAAATTAATGATCAGCCCGATGAAAATAGTATTAACGGCAACCTCTATAATCTGAGCAGCGCATCACCAACTGTGGGAGAAGACAAGGTCACCGAAGTCTATACAGAATTCCAGATTCCTATTTTATCCGGTGTAGCCTTTGCAGAAGATCTAACACTGAATGGTTCTCTGCGTTACACAGATTATGACTCCTACGGTTCCGACGATACTTACAAAGTCGGATTAATTTATTCACCCACTGAATGGTTCTCACTGCGCGCCAGTCGCGGCACCTCCTTCCGTGCGCCCGCACTCTTTGAACAATATCAAGGCCCAACTAGCGGTTTTCGTGCAGCTGCACTTGACCCCTGTAACAATTATTCAGAAGCTCCAAATCCGAACCGCGCCGCTAACTGCGCAATCGAATTACCTGGACAGCCCAATTTTGATGCCACTAGCGGTATTGAAGTTTTCAATCTGGGCGGTGCCGAAGCAGGCCTATTTGCGGAGACCTCTGACAACATTACCTATGGTTTTATTCTGGATCCGGAAATTAGTGACTCCACTTCAATCAGCATTGCCGTTGATTATTTTGATATTGAAATAGAAAACGGAGTAAATCAGGTTGGAGAGGTGAATATTCTCACTAAATGCTATAACTCAATTGAAGATTTTGCTAACGATACAGGTGTTTGCCACCTGGTTTCGCGCGATCCCGTTACCAAACAATTAACTGTGAATGATGCTTACACTAACGTGGCCACCGAAGTTGTGCGCGGCCTGGATATCAATACTGATTTCACACAGGATATAGGCCCGGGCAATTTTGGTGTGTACCTGAGCCTCACGCGCTATTACGAACAATCTGAAAAATTATTTTCAGATGATCCGCTGCAGGATTTTAATGGCGGCATAGAAAAACCTGAATTCGGTGGCTCAGCATCGCTCAGTTACACTTGGGAAGAGTGGCGCTTCCTTTACGGTGTAGAGTGGATCGAGAGCATGGATGGATACAAGCAAGCAGAAGTTGAAAACCCAGAAGAAAGTATTTTTGATTTCACAGTACCCAGTTATCTGGAGCACCGTGTTTCTGCACGTTATCAAGCTGACAGTTGGAAAGTTATCTTCGGCGTGCGCAACCTGACCAATGAAACTCCACCGGAAATCTCCGCCGGTTATTTCAACCGCGTCGGCAACTCGCCGTTGTACAGCGGTTATGATTATGTTGGGCGCGAAGTGTTTATTAATTTCCAAATTAATTACTAATCACTGTTAAGCACAACTAAAAACGCCATAACAAAAAGCCAGCATCGAAAGATACTGGCTTTTTTATTCAATTGATTTCAGGGACGATCACATGCAATTAGGGAATTGGATTTCAAGTAAACAAATAAGGAAATAAACGTTGCTTGTCCTCTAGTGTTAACGCTTCTACCCGCTTTTTATTATTATCAGGGACCTCTTCAACACCTTCATAATATTGCAGCGCCTTTTCCAGGCTCGCTTCGCGAATAATATGCAGTATGGGGTAAGGCGCGCGGTTGGTGAGATTTTCGGCGTCTTCTGGTTCTGCACCGGCAAAGCAGTAGTTCGGGTGAAATGTTGCCAATTGATAAACGCCCGTCCAGCCATTGCGTTTAAGCATTTTTTCAGCCCAGTTTAAAAACTGGTTGTAGTCAAAAAAATCCTGCAAATAATCCGGGACAATTACCAGTGTGGTTTCTATTTCACTTGCCGGCTTTTCATCCAACAATTCCATTTCACGCTGCAAGTCTTGCAAGAGCATTTCATCATCATTCGCATGGGAAATAAAAAAGCGAACCCGATTTTCACCGGTGGGTTTACCGGCAAAGGGGCACAGGTTTAAACCGATTACCACCTCATTAAGCCAGCGCACCACCGAAATTTTTATTTGCTGCTCATCCATAACTCAGGCTCCAGCGTCCTGCCCTTGCTGTAACCACTTACCTAATCCCTCGATAAAATCCAGTAACAATTCATCATCACAGGCTTTGAAATGTACATTGCCCGGCTTGCGGAAGAGCGCGGATAAATCCGATTTGGTTAATTCAATTGTTGCCGCCTTGAACACATCACGCACATCCTGCTCGTGCAAGTTAAACGCAATACGCAGTTTTTTCAGCGCATCGTTATTAGCAAGCTTGCGATGCTTATCGATTGGTTCAGCTTCTGCATCTGCTTTTTTGCCACGTTTAGCATCGATCAAGTTATTCAGGAGGATCAGCAAGATATAATCCGGCATTGGCTCAAAGCCGGGTTGATAATCCGTCTTTAATAAATTGGCGACTTCTTTATCGCTCAGTTCAATATTGGCTGGCGCAAACAACGCCTGGATTGCCGCTGTATCCCAACCTAAAGACTGGGTCAGCCGGCGAAAAATATCGTTGGTTCTCATGGAGCACTCTTTATAATGCAGCTAAGGTATTAGCCTATTCTACTCCAAACCACAGCCCAAAAGCCGCGCACGAGAGTCACTGCATGCATCCGTTTACTGAAATTCACCCTTTTAAACCAGAGCTTATCGCCGCCCGCAAGCAGGCCAAGCACCTCTGCCAACAGCTAAACGCCCTGCGTGCCGACCAAACCAAAGCGCGCAAACCCATTTACCAGCAACTATTCGGGCAGGTTTCCAGTGCTTATATAGAACCGAATTTTTTCTGCGATTACGGCAGCAATATTTTCTTGGGGGAAAAATTCTACGCAAACCACAACTGCGTGATCCTGGATTGCGCCGAGGTGAGAATTGGCGACCGCGTTATGTTCGGCCCCGGCGTGCAAATCTATGCAACCACCCACCCTATTGACCCCGTGGAGCGCGCAACCGGTAAAGAGTTCAGCGCGGCCGTCACCATCGGCGATGATTGCTGGATTGGCGGAGGTGCAATTATTTTGGCAGGAGTAACTATCGGCAATGGCTCGGTGATTGGTGCAGGAAGTGTAGTGACTAAAGATATTCCCGCTGGCGTGGTAGCACTTGGCAATCCTTGCCGGGTGATTAAATCCGTAAATGATTAACTGGTAGCCATCGACAAACAATTCTTCGTGTAAAGATCAAAGTCGTATCACTCAATCACAAATAGCAGTTTTAATCCACGATAGAGACCATTGGTCACATAACCCACAGGGCCATACTGTTTCTGCTTATTGATATGAATATCCAGTGATGAGTAAGCCACTTGGGACTTGAGCGATTTAATTCGCCCTTGCAATGAATCTATTTCAGTTTGGATCCGATTCAATTCAGACTCAACGGCAAGCGCGTCTTTTACGTCAGCAGCCTTTGTTAGCAGCGCCCGATATTTTTCGCGCAGGGCAATCAGATTATTGAGCCTTGCCTCGACATCAATCATTTCATCGGTCACATCTTTGGTATTGATAGATTTTGAAACCAACTTTCCTGCACGCGCCAACTCCTCGACAACCAACTCCAGCTTTTCTTGCGGCACTTTTGCATCAATGGAAATAGAGTCGCCACTGTAACTGCTGGATGAATCAATGACCCCTTGCTCGCGAGCAATAATAGTACGTACCTGTTGCGCCAACGCATCCGGCTGTTTCGCTTCCAGACTGAGTCGCGCTGATTTAACTATTTGACGCTGCGGGTATTTACCATAGAGAGAGGAAGCTGTGAAAGCGGAGCCAGAAGTTGAAGCCTCGGAACTCATATTATCACTGGAGGAACAGCCCACCAGAAAAAGCATGAGTAACGATAAAAGTCCGGCACATGGGAAGACACGCATAAAATATCCTTGGGCGGTGAGTGTTAAGCAAAAATTAGCAAATCAGCATGAATACTTGCTTAACACTCTCGCGCCAGGACTCTCTATTAATCGAGAATAATATGCGGTAAAAAACGCGAACTATCTTTGGTGATTAGTGTTTCATCTTCGCGAATACAAATGCCGGCGGCGCTGTCGCCTACAATCCAGCTGCCCAGCATGGTGTAGGTATCGGCGTTGCGGTATTCATCGCGAAATTTGGGTAGGGGTTGCAGTGCCTGGCGAACAAAACGGCCGTCATTATAAGGGCCATGGGCAGAAACTTTTTCACCGCTGGTGGTAATTAAATCTACATTGGCACCTTCGCGCGAAAATAACGGCTTGCGCACCCAACCTGCCCCCATAGGTTCACTTTTTTGAGTTTCAAAAAACGCGGGCAATAAATTCGGGTGATTGGGATAACGCTGCCACAGCAACGGTAAAATACCTTTATTGGATAAGAGCATTTTCCACGCAGGTTCGATAAATTGGGTTTGGGTGTTAATCATCACTCGCCCGAATTCTTCCTGCACCATAAATTCCCAGGGGTAAAGTTTGAATAAACCGTTAATGGGTTGATTATCCAAATCCACCAATTGCCCTTGCCACTCACCCAGATCCTCAATGGCGATGTAGCGTGAATCCAGGCCAGCTTGCGTAGCTATATCCATTAGATAATCAACAGTGCCTCTGTCTTCAATACTTTCGCGCACGCTGGAAAAATAAAAAGGTTGCGGCAGCGCCAGTTCAGCAAAGGCTTGTTCGAGTTTGTCTTGCAGGGAATTAAATTGATCAGCGTGCTCGGGTAATACGCCAGCCTTGATTTGATCTTCCAGCCACACCCATTGAAAAAATCCGGTTTCATAGAGCGATGTAGGTGTATCGTAATTCAGCTCCATTAATTTAGCGGGGCCAGTGCCATCGTAAACAAAATCCATGCGACCATATAAATGCGGCTGGGTTTTATTCCACGAATTCCACACAAAACTCCAATAGTCACGCGGAATCGCCAGCAGCGTGAGCATTTCTTCGCTGCGGGTAATATCACCCACCATATCCATGACCATTTGGTGCAATTCTTCCGTGGGCGCTTCCAAATCATTTTCAATTTGTTGCAGCGAAAATTGATAGTAGGCAGTTTCGTCCCAATAGGGTTCACCATCAAAGGTATGAAATTTAAAACCGACTTCTTCCGCATGAGCGCGCCAGTTAGCGCGCTCATCGATACTGATTCGTTTCATGCATTAACCGCCAAAACCGCTGTAGCCAGAACGTGCAGCGGCTTGACCACCAAAACCACCGCGCTTAACTACTTGACCAAACTGCGGTTGCACTTGTGAGGGTTTTAATTGGATAGGACCAATACCTTTATCCAATTTCACATTGTTAGAAGTGCGGAAGTTATTGTAATCGTCGCGGCCTTTATAGAGTGGCTGGGTGCGAATGCCACGCCCGGCATAACCACCACTACCACCGCCAGAACCTGATGCCGATTGGCTCGACTGCTGTTGGAAGTTTTGTGGTGCCGCTCCACTGCGATTCATCATTTGGCCCATCATGTAGCCCATCATCATCGGCATAAAAAAACTGCCGCCTGAACTGGCTGGTGCTGCTTCACATTTACCGGCACCAAATTCGGTTTCGCAATCGGTTTTACTTTCAAATTTGGGTGCAGTTAACGGGTGCAGGGCTTTTGCTTCGGCGTAATCGGCCTGACACTGTTCGGCACTATTAAAACCACCTGATGAGCATTCACTCGGATCCGCGTAAACCAACGCGGTTTCACGCTGCTCACCACAGCTGGAGAGTAAGATGGTGGCAGTAGGAACCATTAATACCAATGCAGCTTTTTTACTACGTTTCATAGTCGACATCCTGTAAATAAATTAATAGCTCATGCAAGCCGCGTTGATCATGCCCACCGCGATTGCCACCGCAGCGGAGAAAATTCCGCTGGCAATTTCGCCCTGGCTAATGCGCGCTTCCAATTGTTTAAGACTAAAACGCAACACTAAAAAGGTGAGCACTTGTACGATCAACGCCACTGCACCCCAAATTGCGCAGTCAATTACTGACAATGAATGGGTAATCGCGCTGGACAAAGGCAAGGCAAAACCAATAAGCGCCCCACCAAATGCCAGTGCTGCTGCTGGATTATTCGCGCGAATTAATGCCAGCTCATCGTGCGGAGTCACCCAGGTGTACAAGCGAACAAAAACCAACACCAATACAATGGCTACTGCAAAATACGCGAGGAATGGTGGCAGGCCATCAAGTGACGACAGAGTGGTTTCCAGCATGGTAGATTTCCTTAATAATTTGATGAATAACAATACATTTTGTAGGGAACAACAATAAAATCTGGCGGCGATTCTGACATAAATCTACCCTTTGCTCTATGGCTTCTGTATTCAGGGACAATTGATGAAAAATTCAGCGTTATATTTACTACTGTTGTGCAACCTGAGCCTGCTCGCCTGCAGCGATTCGCAGCCACACCAGGCACTGGGAACACTGGAGCGCGACCGGATAATACTGAAAGCCACGGCCGCAGAAATTATTACCCAATTACCAATTGCGGAAGGCACACAGGTTGCGGAAGGCGATTTGCTATTGCAATTGGATGACCGTCGCCAACACGCACTGGTGGCCAAAGCTGATGCCAATTTATTAAGCGCACAAGCCAATCTGACCAAGTTGCAAAATGGCAACCGCAATGAAGATATTGCAGCGGCACGCTCACAAGTCAAAGGCGCAGAGGCACAATTGCTCGAAGCGCAAAAAACCTTTGATCGCGCCCAAACGCTGGTAACACGCAAACTGGCAGGCGCTGCTGAACTGGATAGCGCCCGCGCCAAACGCGATTCCGCCCAGGCCAACCTGGATAAAGCGCGCGAGAATTTATTGCTGCTCACCAATGGCACCCGCGAGGAAGATTTGCAGCAGGCAGAGGCACAAGTGGCGCTCGCCAAAGCCGCACTGGAATTGGAACAGCACAATTTGTCCGAGTTGAGCGTACGCGCAACACGCTCCGCGCGACTCGATCACTTACCCAAACATTTGGGCGAGCGCACCCAAATCGGCGAAGCTGTCGCCACTTTGCTGGATGCCGGCGCGCCCTATGCGCGTATCTATGTACCTGAAACCCATCGTTTGAAAATCAAAGCGGGCGATTCCTTGCAGATCCATATTGATGGCTTGGCCGAAGCCCAAACTGGCAAGGTGCGCTGGATCTCCCAGGACCCGGCTTTTACGCCCTACTTTGCACTCAACTCCACTGACCGGGCGCGTTTGATGTATTTGGCCGAAGTACAACTGCCCGACTCGGCCGCAGACTTGCCCAGCGGCTTGCCAGTACAGGTTGATCTGCCCCATGACTAACCCTGCGATAACAGCGAGCAGCGAATGGGCGATTGAAACCACCGGCATGACCCGCCGCTTTGGTGAATTCGTGGCGGTGGACCAACTGGATTTGCGTATCCCCCATAAAAGTATTTACGGCTTCCTTGGCCCCAACGGCTGCGGCAAGTCCACCAGCATGCGTTTGATTACCGGCCTGCTCACGCCCAGTGAGGGCAGCATTCAAGTGTTGGGCATGAGCATTCCCGACCAGGCCGAACAACTGCGTCGTCGGCTGGGTTACATGACCCAGAAATTCTCGCTCTATGAAGACCTGACAGTGATGGAAAACCTGCGCTTTATGGCGCAGATCTACAACCTGGATAAACACCAAAGCAAACAACTAATCGACCAGCAACTCAGCCGCTACCAACTCGATGAACGCCGGCAGCGGCTGGCTGGTGCCCTGAGCGGCGGCCAGCGTCAACGCCTTGCCCTGGCCGCAGCAACCTTGCATCAGCCGGAGCTGTTAATCCTCGACGAGCCGACCTCAGCAGTAGACCCGGAAAATCGTCGCGATTTTTGGGAAAAGTTGTTTGACCTCTGTGAAGCAGGAACCACCATTCTCGTTTCCACTCACTATATGGATGAAGCCGAGCGCTGCCATGGGTTGGCGATTATGGAGGCCGGCATAAAACGCGCCGATGGCGCACCCGCGCAACTGATGCGCGACCTGGGCGCCAGCGTAGTAGAGGTAGATGGCGACAACCTGCGCTTGCTCAAGCAGCAACTCGGCGCTTTACCCGAAATCGTATCCACCGCCCAGCAGGGCACCCATTTGCGCGTATTAATCAAAGAAGAAATTAGCAATCCGGAAACCTGGCTGCGCAGCCATCACCCGGAGTTGGTTGATGGCCGGCAAATACATCAGGTGCGCCCCAGCCTGGAAGATGTGTTCGTCCATTGCACTGGCGGTGAAAATGGGGGCGCACGCCAATGAATCCCTTCGCTCGCAGCTTGCAGCGCATTGGCGCCATAGTCTTTAAAGAGCTACGCCAGCTCACGCGCGATCGCCCTACGTTCGGCATGATTGTGATGGTGCCACTGATCCAGCTTTTATTGTTTGGCTTTGCAATCAACACCAATGTGCGCGACCTGCCGGTGGGCCTGGTGGACTTGAGCCATACCCAGGTTGCCCGCCAGCTGACAGCCGATTTGCAAGCCACCCAGGTAGTACGCTTTAGCGAGACTTACCAAACTCCGCAACAGGGCGAAGATGCCATACGCCGTGGCCATGTCCATGCGGTATTGGTTATTCCTGATGACTTTGGCCAGCGCCTGCAAGACAAGCGCCCCATCGCCCATTGGCTGATCGACGGCTCGGACACCATGGTCAGCAACGCCCTGCTGGCCTTACAACAAATGCCCTTTAATAGCGGCTTTGACGCCCAGCCAGCACAGCGTACCAACACCTTTGAGATAGCACTGTTTTTTAACCCGGAGCGCCGCTCGGCGGTGAACATTGTGCCGGGGCTGGTGGCGATAGTCCTCACTATGACCATGGTAATGTTTACCTCCGCCGCCCTGGTGCGTGAGCGTGAACGCGGCAACCTGGAGCTGCTGATCACCACGCCCGTGCATTCGAGCGAGATTATGATCGGCAAGATCGTACCTTACATTTTTGTCGGGCTGATCCAAATGGCGATCATCCTCGGCCTCGGTCATTTAATTTTTGATGTCCCCATTAATGGCCGCCTCGACCAGCTTGTACTGGGTGTATTCGCCTTTATCAGCGCTAGCCTCACGCTGGGCCTGTTGATTTCCACCATCGCCAAAACCCAATTGCAGGCGATGCAACTGACGGTATTTTTGCTGATTCCATCCATCCTGCTCTCCGGCTTTATGTTTCCCTACGAAGGTATGCCGGAAGCGGCCCAGTGGATTGCCGAAGCACTGCCCGCTACCCACTTTATCCGCATGGTGCGCGCGATAGTGTTGCGCGGTGCCACGCTTGATGACCTCTGGCCAGACCTTATCTGGTTAATGGGATTTACCATCCTCGGCGTAATCGCTGCCGCTATGCGCTTCAAAAAACGCCTCGATTAACCCCGCTTATGCCAAACCTCAGGTGTAAGCGGGATAATTCCCCATCTCTTATAACCACAAAAAGTAACCAGAAAAATTTTTATAGTAGATCGCCTTGAGCTTGCACAGAATTCAACCTAAACTTGCATCACATTAATTTTGTGAACTGGTTCGCACATATGCTCAAGCAAGCTTCTGCCCTTCTCGCCCTGACGTTCGCCGCCAATGTCAGCGCAATTAGCATCGACCTCGGTGCCGCTACCGGCTACAACCTCTTTATCAAAGAAAGCTTTAGCCAACCGGGTGCCGACTCCCAGGGCAAGATAGCCATTGGTGGCAACGCTAATATTGGCCAATACGACGTGGGTGTGAACTACGAACCAGGAACCTGGCGCGACGGCATACAGTTCTGGAAAGAGCCAGGAAAATATTCTGATGTACTGGTCGTGGGCGGCAACCTGACTACCACCCAATGGGCTTGGGGCAATATCAAAGGCAATCTGGTATTGGGTGGTGAGTTAACCGCCGGTTCCAGCAAAAACTCAGTATTGGGTACCACTACCAAAGGTAATCCAATCGATTTTACTAGCGCCTTTAATTATTTCAGCGATCTGTCCCAGAGTCTGGCCAGCAATGGCAACACCGGTGGGCTGGATTTTAAATACAACAATTGGCTGTTGCTGAACGGCACGGCGAACAGCGACTTGTACTTCGCCAATATCACCGGCCAAATGCTTGCCAATGCCACCGACCTGACTGCCACTGGCCTGGATAAAAACGATACCCTGATCATTAATGTCAGCGGCAAAAATATTAATTTCGATTCGCTGAATTACGGTGCTCGTGAAAGTTTTGCCGCGCTGAACCTTTCCTCCAGTAATATCCTCTACAACTTTTTTGAAGCCGAAAACATTACTTTTAGCGGCGGTTTTAAAGGCAATATCCTCGCACCCAATGCCAACTTCACTTTCCTGCAAGGCGATTTAAGCGGCCAGGTGATTGCCAAATCCTGGACTGGCGGTTGGGGTGCCCAAGCGAATTTGTGGGACGGCTTTTTTGTTCCACCAGTTGACCTGACCCCGCCACCCGGCCCTACCCCACCAGTAGTGAAAGTGCCCGAGCCATCCAGCCTGTTATTACTGCTGTGCGGCTTAGTGGCTTTGGTTTTTATTCGCCGCAAACGCGCCTGATTTTCCAGCTCCATTTCTGCAACATCAAAAGCCGCTCACTGTAGCGGCTTTTTTTATGCCTCGTATTCGCTACACTGTCGCTGTATTTTCAACATTTGCTATTCACCGCTTGCAATGCAGGCCCAACTCATCAGGGAAAATCATGAAAGCCAATAATATTTTGCAAACCATTGGTAATACCCCGCACGTTCGTATCAATAATTTATTCCGCAGCGATATCGAAGTCTGGATGAAAATCGAGCGCTTTAATCCCGGCTCCAGTATTAAAGATCGCATCGCCCTGGCGATGATTGAAGATGCTGAAGCCAAAGGGTTAATCAACAAAGACACAGTGATTATTGAACCTACTTCCGGCAATACCGGTATTGGCCTGGCACTGGTTTGCGCAGTGAAAGGTTATCGCCTGATTCTCACCATGCCTGAGTCCATGTCGGTCGAGCGCCGCAAAAATATGAAGGCCTTTGGTGCTGAGTTGGTGTTAACTCCAAAAGAATTAGGCATGGGCGGCTGTATCGCCAAAGCCAATGAATTGCTCGCGGAAAACCCCAATAGCTGGATGCCACAACAATTTAATAACCCGGCCAACGTGGAAGTACATCGCAACACCACCGCACAGGAAATCCTTGCCGATTTCCCTGAGGGTGTGGATTACCTGATTACCGGTGTAGGTACCGGCGGTCACATCACCGGCTGCAGCCAGGTATTAAAAGAAAAATTCCCACAACTTAAAACTCTTGCCGTTGAACCGGAAAAATCGCCCGTTATCAGTGGCGGACAAAAAGGCCTGCACCGTATCCAGGGCATAGGCGCCGGCTTTATCCCGCAAGTATTGAGCAAAGAAACTCTGGATGGCACTTTGCTGGTCAGCGAAGAAAACGCCTTTGAAATGGCCCGCCAATGCGCACTAAAAGAAGGTATTTTTATCGGTATTTCCTCGGGTGCCACCCTCGCCGCCGTTGCGCAAAAACAAGCTGAATTTGCCCCGGGAAGCAAAGTTATTATTTTCAGTTACGATACCGGCGAGCGCTATTTATCGATTGAGGATTTGTTTTAAGTAAATCGATAAATACAAAATAAAAAGGGCACAATAATTTGCGCCCCTACGGAATGGAAAAATCTATCCTACTGTAGGGGCGCGATTTATCGCGTCCTGATTTATCGCGCCCTTTTCCGCACCATGCCGCCCCATTCCGCAAAAAAATAAGCCCTTTTTTAGGGCGCATCAAAAATGTCATATCACCTGTGTTAAAGTCGAGCCGTTACATTTTTTCTACAGACGCAATAAGGAAACAGCCATGAGCAATGTGCATTTTATCGGTGGTGAAAAAGGTGGAGTGGGTAAATCTATGACTGCTCGTTTGCTCGCGCAATATTTGATTGATGCCGGCACGCCGTTTATCGGTTTGGACTCCGATCAATCCCACGGGACTTTTTCGCGCTTTTACAGTGAGTTTGCCTCACCATTAATTATTGATGATTACGATAGCCTCGATCAGCTGATTATTCTCACGCAGGAAAATCCCGACAGTGATTTCATTGTTGATTTAGCAGCACAAACCTCAACGCGTCTTGGCAAATGGATCGATGAAAGCGATGCATTAGCGCTACTGCAGGAGCTTGGCAGCCAAGTATACTTATGGCATGTCATGGATGATGGTGCAGACTCTGTAAACTTATTGAATGGTTTGCTGAATCGCTACCCGCAGGATTTCATTAAAATTGTAGTGGTAAATAATCTGGGACGGGGGGAATGTTTTGAACATTTTAAACAATCTACCACTTACCAAAAAGCCAAAGAACGCGATGCAATCTTCATTACACTGGAAAAACTGCAACCACAGCTAGCGGCACGTATTGATTTTAACAATACCAGTTTTTGGGCGGCCGCCAATAATATCGATGTAATGAATATTATTGAGCGATCGCGCGTACGTGTCTGGCTAAAAAACAACTATGCGCAGTTCGACAAATTAGAACAAGAACTCGCATAAAAAAAGGGGCGCAATTTGCGCCCCTTTTTATAGCTCAATAATTATTACTCTACCGCCACTACCACAACTGATTTCGCCGGCAACTCCAACGCCAGTTTTCCATTAGTCGCTTTAGCAGAATATGCTTCCGGTTTAATCGCATTTGGGGCAGCAAATGTATTGTGTGCATCCATCGCCTTCGCGGTTAACACCTGACCAATCACCGAATTAATTTTTACTCCGGCAAGATTGATATCCACTGATTCCGCTTTATTGGGATTGGCGTTAACCAAAGCCAGATAAATTTTTCCATCTTTACCGCGAGCTGCTGTTGCGCTCACCGCCGGAACAGATTCTTTGCCCAAAGTATATTGTGGAACATCTTTCAACTCCAGTTGCAATGCAGTGGCATCCTGGAAGGGCACATACATTTTGTAAGCGTGATAGGTGGGGGTCAGGATCATTTTATCCTTCTCCGTCAAAATCATCGCCTGCAATACGTTAACCATTTGTGCAATGTTGGTCATGTGCACGCGATCAGCATGCTTGTGGAAAATATTGAAATTGAGTGCAGCAACAATTGCATCGCGCAAACTATTTTGCTGGTAGAGGAAGCCGGGATTCTCACCTTTTTCCACGTCGTACCAGGTACCCCACTCATCCACATAGAAACCATATTTTTTCTCGGGATCATTTTTATCCAGCGCTTTTTTGTTCTCAACAATAAAGCCATCCATACGCAGAGTTTGCTTGAGCGTGGAGATCCATTCAGATTCCGGGAAGCCTGTTGCCGCACCTTTTACTTTCCACTCACCGGTAGGCAAGGTGTAGTAATGGAAACTGATGGCGTCCATGCGCAAACTCCAATTGGGTTTTACATTTGCGCTTATATAATCCGTCCAGCTCATATCGGCATCGTTACCACCGCTCGCAATCATTTTCGGGCGATTGTGTTCCGGTGCTTTTAAGAAGCTCGCATATTGTTTGTAGAGATTGGTATAAAACTCGGGCGTCATATTGCCGCCACAACCCCAGGCTTCATTGCCAATCGCAAAATAATGCACGCGGAAAGGTTTATCGCGGCCATTTTTGCGGCGCAATTCAGCGAGTGTCGATTTACCCTCTGCCGTCATATATTCCAGCCACTCCGCCATTTCCTGCGCAGTGCCAGTACCGAGGTTGCCATTCACATAGGTTTCTGCACCCAGCTGCTCAGCCAGATCAAAAAATTCATGTGTACCTACCGCGTTATTTTCTTCCACACCACCCCAGTTGGTATTCACTTTTACCGGGCGTTGCGCGCGCGGGCCAACACCATCGCGCCAATGATATTCATCGGCAAAACAACCGCCGGGCCAACGCACCAGCGGCACGTGCAAATCTTTCAATGCGCCCACCACATCGTTGCGCCAACCGCGCGTGTTGGGGATTTTGGACTCAGGTCCAACCCACATACCTTCGTAGACGCCGCGTCCCAAGTGCTCGGCAAATTGACCATAGATATTTTTATTAATGACCGGGCCGGGCTTGGCGGTATCCACACTCAATTGGGTATTGGCAAAGGCCAGGGAGGATGCGCACAGGCCGATAGCTGCCGCGAGCGGTTTGATAAAACGCATAGGATTTTCTCCAGAGTTTGTATTTATAGTTAAATCAGGCCGGGCAAGGATAGTCGCGCAAAATTATTCATCTCGACGCCGACTGTTTTTTTGCCGCGATAGAAATGCGCGATGATCCCTCATTGGTGAATCTACCTATTGCGGTTGGTGGTCGCAGCGAGCGACGGGGTGTTATCTCCACCTGCAATTACGTAGCACGCCGCTTTGGGGTCCGCTCTGCCATGCCCACCAGCCATGCCAAACGCCTGTGCCCGGATTTACTGGTTCTCCCCCATCGTATGGAGGCTTACCGCGAAGCGTCCCTGCAAATGCGCGGTATTTTTTACGAATACACCGAATTGATTGAGCCTTTGTCATTAGATGAAGCATTTCTGGATGTGAGCGATTCAGAATTTCACGGCGGCAGTGCGACCTTAATTGCGCAGGAAATTCGCGCGCGCATTCAGAAAGAGGTCGGGATTACAGTTTCTGCCGGCATTGCCCCTAATAAATTCCTCGCCAAAATCGCCAGCGATTGGAATAAACCCAATGGTCAATTTGTTATTCCACCAGCAAAGGTTGCGGCATTTGTGGCGGAGCTGCCCGTTAAAAAGATTTATGGTGTCGGCAAAGCCATGGCCGCCAAGCTCGCTGAATCCAGCATTTTCACTTGCGGCGATTTACACAAATTTTCCGTGTTTGAATTAACTCAGCGCTTTGGCCAAATGGGTACCCGCCTCTACCACTTAAGTCGCGGGGTTGATGAACGACAAGTAACCGTAGATCGCCGTCGCAAATCATTAAGCGTGGAAAATACTTTTGCCAATGATTTATCTGGCTTGCCGCAATGCTTAAATGAAATTCCCTCACTCAGCCAGCAATTAGCTATTCGCTTGCGCCGTGTGGATGATGATTACAAAGTAGTAAAACTTTTTGTGAAAATAAAATTTTCCGATTTTAGTATTACCACCATTGAACGCAGCGCCAGTGCTGTTGCACTCAGCGAACTGCAAAGCCTGTGTGCTGAAGCTTACAACCGCAAAAATATGCCCGTGCGCCTGCTGGGTGTTGGTGTAAGGTTTATTGATTTACGTGAAGACAATCGCTTTTTGCAGCTGGAGCTATTTTCCGGGCAACATCAACCAGCTGCCGTCTATTTATCCTGAATCACTACCTCAGTGTGCAAATCGCCGCAAGGTCAGCTTTGTCCACCACAACAAAATAAAAGTCAGCAACGCAAAAAATGGTACCTGCCACAGCAGTGCACTGCGCAGGGCATTGCCTTCAGGTGAATTCGGGAAACGGGTCAGCAACAGCGAAAAAGCCAAGCTGAATAAGCCATAACCCAAATTAAAAATAAGGCCTTTAACCGATAGTACAGTTGCGCGACGAAATGATTCCGCCTCTTCATGCAATACACGGCTCACAGTAAAACCCAGGAAAAAAATTACGCTGAAAACGAATATAGCGGGAATCAACCCGAACACAGGCCAAGCCGGTACCAATGCTACTAGCCCCAACAAAGTACAACCCACAATAAACACCAAATTGACGAACAAACTGAAGTTTTCATTTAGGTATTTTGCAATCGAGGGGATAACAAACCCCATCACCCCAAACAACGCCCCCAGAAAACCGTATGTCCATTCCGGCACTTCAATAAGGCGATAATAGCTGCTGTTGATGGTAGCAAAGTTGCGCACAATAGAATCCACGGCAACACCAATCAAAATTACCACTAATGTTTTTGGTGTGGTTAATACCCAGCGCGCAGAACCGAGAATATGGTTGAACGTATTTTCCAATCTCGCACCGGCAATAGCATGGGCCGGCTCAACCATTTTTAAGGTAAATAACAAACAGACCAGCGCTTGCAGCAACACCAAAATAACCGGCAACCGATGGGCAAATTCCGTCGCGATTTGCGCATCAGCAGGCAATAGGTAATTTACAATGCGCGGGTCATATAACAACCCACCCAGAATCATCGCAACAACAAATCCCACTGAGCGCCAACGCATCACTTTTGCGAGCAACTCATCCCAGGCCGCAGCGCGATTTTGCTCAGGCAGAGAATCATAAGCGAGGGCCTCATCGGCACCGCTGGCGCAGGCTTCCGATAAGCCGGAACAAATGCGATTGATAACGCAGAGCGCTAGTAACATCGCCCCGCTAGTCCAGGAGGCCACCAACAAACAGAACATTTCAATGAGCATTAACGCTGATGCCGCAACAAGTAATTTGCGTCGTCCCAGCGTATCCGCCAGCGCACCCGAAGGAACTTCAAACAGGAAAATGGTGATGGCCCAAATAAAATTGAGCATGACAAATTGATTGAGCGTCAGCCCCAAATCAATAAATAAAATGGCCAATACCGGGTAGTAAGCGCGCGCGGTGAAAAATACCGAGAAGATGACAAAACGACTGCTGTTACCGGATAAATCCGCACTCATATTGATATCCCTGATACATTGATCAATGAATATTCAATATAGCCGCTTATCTCGCCAGCGTCAGCAGTAATTACCGGACAAACCAGTAATAGAACACAGGCAAGCACATAGATCATACTTGCCCTGTATAACCGATATCAGGGGGCCCCAATACCCGTATTTTGCACTAGCAACAATACCGATCAGCAATTTTCGTCCGTAGTTTCTTCGCAAACATCCTCGACTTTATCCTTGACTTCATCAGCGGCATCATCAATTTTATCGCGCGCTTCGTTACCTGCTTCATCTATTTTTTCACCCAGCTGCTCTGCTTTTCCATCGTTGGAATCGCACGCAGCCAAGGGAAAAGCCAGACACAAAATAATCAATACTTGCTTTAGAGTTGTCATAATAGACTCCTTACCGATTTATTTCTTTTAAAGAAAGAATGGCTCAAAATCAACGTTCACAACTCATAATGCGCAATGCATGCCAATTAAATAAATTTCCAATAAATTCAATATGTAAAGCTTAATTCACGAAAAAATTACTAATAGACAGAAGGAAAAAATAATAAGCATCGGTAAAAGTTACAAATACTTTTCACCATAACCCTCTTTCAAGGATCAAGAGGGCATGGTCACTGCTTATTGAAAATGACCCGCAGTAATTAATGCAGAAAACCCAACCCATATCGGGTGGTTTCAAAGGTTCCAATAAATAAATCCTGCTCGCTGGGAATAACGCCCGGTTGAATACCTGACCTTGTAGTATAGTTTTCACCAATAGTATTGCGCATGAAGTCCTTATACCAACCGAGCCAATACAATTCCCCGATTGGGCTCGTCTCTAAATACCCCTGTTCCTCAGCACCATGTAACCCTTCTAATCCATTGTAAAAACCGTATACATCGCGCTGGTATTGCTCGTACACATGCAAAATCTCATGCGTAAATACAGGGTGTGGTGCGTTAGGGGTATTCGGCCACTGCGTAGCATTGTTCATTGAGATAAATCCATTACTGGCCCAAGCGCCTGATCCGCCAGCGCCATCAATGCGAACACCATTTTGGTTATAAACCGAAAATGCAAAAATAATGATCTGGTATTGCGCGCGAAGTTGCTGCAACCCGGCTTCAGACAGAAAGGCTTCTGGACTGAAATCCTGATTACTGTTAGTACGCAGCGTTATATTTTCCACCATGGGTAAAACACTCATATCCCATTGCTGCAAACCATAAGAAAATGGTTTGGTCCAAATGTTGTAGGTCATTTCCAGTTGCTGTAGATAGCCGGCCAATTCACTTTGCTGCAATACGCCGGTTAAATTGGTATTTGAATAGCGCGCATATTTAATCGGCAAAATGGCAATTTTCACTGTGTTTTGTATTCCCAGAGGTTGTACTCCGGCAAAATTTACCAAGGCATTAGCATTGCGCAGGTCTACCTCTTGCTCGAAAAAATTGCCTTGATAATTCAAATGCTCATCGCGGTATTTCCCCAACCCCAGCTTATAGTTGCCCGCGGGCAAGAGCACAGTAGCCGGCATAGAACCCGGTATATACATATCATTAATATAGAGATTTGCTCTCCACTGGGCATCCAGCGCAGGAGCGACTTCCAGTTTTTTCGCGTCGGATAAATTCGGTGTATTAACCGTTAAATAATAGCGATGACGAATCCCTTCCGGATTATCGGCCAGACAATGGGGTTCATAATCGTATTCCTCACAATACTTGCGGAAAATAGATTGCCCATTTATCCACAACTGCACATCAATGGGGTTTCTGTTTTTCCCGTTAATACCAATAACCTTCACACTATTCGCACCTTTCCAAAATAGTGAACTGATATCCAACTTTCCATTAACGCTGACCAGCTGCTTGTTTCTGCTTAATTTTCCACTGCGCCATACTTCACGCACCACATCATTTACAACGATATAAAGAATGTCGGTATTGCCTTTAACTTCAACTTCGACTTTATCCTGCACCGGACTAACAACAGGTATAAACCGAACATTATCGAGCGTTAAGTTACTAATTACATCGGAGCTGGAAATCACAAAGCCAAAGGTTAGATCTGCGTACTCCCCTTCAAGGTTTTGTAACTCTTGTGGTATATCCGCAGTGACAGTGGAGAATTTTTTGGGAGAGAGATCGGCCAGATTTATTGTTTTCAAACGCAAGTTCTGGATATTTCTGGATGGAACACTGACCTCGATTGCCAGGCTACCGGTAGCGGCATTTTCCAGATAAACATCCATCCCCATCTGCGCACCCCAATTTTTAAAAGAATTAATGGATGCAGAAACGATTTTTGTATCAGTAATATTGGTCAAGGCTAACGCATTATCACCTTGTGATCGGTTTTTGGATATTTGCACACTGGTGTTGTTAGAAGTCCATAATTCGGCCTTTTCAAAACCAAAGACTAAATAAGGATTAATTTTTGAATACGCAAGCGTTGTTGTATTTGCAATAGATGAAGAAGAACCGGACCCGGTATCCGGAGTAAATTTAATCCAATTAATATTTACGCCGCCAGACTCAATCGTCAAACGTAAAGTATGTATCCCCGCCCTATTAACTACCAACTTCGTCGGGCGCTGTGTAGCCCAGCTATGCCAGCCTGCGGTAGTAATTCCCACATTGGAAATCAGAGTCACACCGTCCATACCAAGGCTGTAGCTACCAGAGACGGCAGAAGCAACACGTGTGCTAATGGTGTAAGTACCAGGCAACAAGTCGACCTCATACTCCAGCCATTCACCGGGCGTTCCCCAGCCGACGTTATATCCACCACCAACATCACTGACAGGCTCAATATCAACCGCATCATTGCGATAACTTCCGCCTTCATTTGCCGGTGTTGAATCAAAGTAATTTTTATAATCTTCTGACTGAACAATCACTTCTTTTGTAAGTGATACCGAACTACTTGAGGACAAAACATCCAGGGATGAGCGGGAAGAAAACATGCTCGAGGATGAACTTGATAAGACACTCTCTGCAGCGCTGGAGTTGACTGATGACTCTGAAGCGCTGGAGTTGGCTGATGACTCTGAAGAAGCACTCGAAACAATGGTTGAGGACAGGGATGCTGCGCTGGAATTTACACTTATAACTGAAGATATCTGCGTCTGGGTTAATGATGAATGGGACTGTACACCAGAACTGCCACCTCCCCCGCCACCACAACCAACCAAACTACTAATAAACAATAATGACAACACACGCAAATACTGCTCCATCACAATAAATTCCACCCTTTAGTAAAGAAAACAGATTAACAAAAAAATAAGGCGACTTAATGTCGCCTTATTTTTGTACAGAAGCAAGCAAAAACCTTATTTCCCGTTAACATCCAGTAACTGCGCCGAAAGTTTTACCTTCACACTGCCTTGTGGCTCAGTAGCCGATTTGGCAAGGATCACCTCATACTGGCCTTTGGCAATTTTCCAGGTTTTGGTTTTACCCTGGTACATACCTAACAAACGCGGGTCAACACTCACGGAAACCTGGGTTGATTCGCCCGGTTTCAAATCCACTTTTTGGAAAGCACCCAAACGTTTAGGCGCTTCCCATTTAGTATTGAGCGGTGCAACGTAAACTTGCGCTACTTCTTTACCGGCCACAGCTCCGGTGTTTTTAACACTGAAACTGATATTGAGCTGATTATTTTTAACAACCGCTTTTAAATCAGTAAATTCAAAATCGGTGTACGACAAACCATAGCCGAAGGGAAACAAAGGCGCATGCTTGTTCGCATCAAACCATTTGTAACCCACGGTTGCACCTTCGGTATAGGTTACCTCAAAGCGCTGATCTTTTACTTCCGGGTAACCATCCACTTTTGCACGCGGCAATTGCGTTTCTGCCGCAGGGAAAGTAATAGGCAAATGACCCGATGGATTCACCTCGCCAGTCAACACCCGCGCAATCGCTTCACCACCATTAGTACCCGGATACCAGGCTTCTACCACTGCGCCCACATCATTCAACCAGGGCATTAATACCGCACCACCCGTTTGCAAAACCACTGCGGTTTTTTTATTGGCTTTGGCGACTGCCGCAATTAATGCGTCCTGATTATCAGGCAATGACAAGCTCGCCGCATCGACTGACTCAGCTGTCCACTGATTGGCAAATACCAACACCAGATCGCTTTCTGCCGCGAGTTTCGCCGCTGCTGCTACATTGGTGCCCTCATCAAAAGTAATACGCGCATTAGGCAAACGCGCTTCCAATGCTTTCATGGGTGATGACGGGTGATAAACCATAGGGCCGGGGAATATTTTCGGGCCAAGGCCAGAGACCGCCATGCCACCTAATGGATAAACCTGTGAAGAGCCACCACCTGAAAGCACACCGACATTCGCGTGCGAACCGATAATGGCAATTTTTTTCGTATCTTTGGTGAGTGGCAGAAGCTTGTCATTTTTTAATAACACCATGGCTTCTTCCGCATCTTTTTGCGTAATTAGGCCATGCTTTTTGAAGTCGATATTATTGCTGCCTTTGGGAACCGGATTATCAATGACACCTTTATCAAACAGGGCAAAAAGTACGCGCCCAGCCATATCATCAAAACGCTCTGGCGATACCCAACCATTCACCACCGCTTCTTTTAGCGGTTCTTTAAAATAGGCAGAGACATCAAAAGGGAAACCGGATTGCTGATCCAAGCCATTATTAGCCGCAGGCACAGTCGAGTGAGTTGCGCCCCAGTCAGACATTACCCAACCTTTAAAGCCCCAATCTTTTTTCAACACCTGATTCAGTAAATAATCGCTCTCACAACCATAGACACCGTAAACACGGTTATAAGAACACATCACCGAACCGGGGTTGCCAATTTCGTAGGCAAATTGCAGCGCGAGTAAATCGGACATGCGCCCGGCGGTTTCATCAATATTTACGTTTAAATTAAAGCGGCCGGTTTCCTGATCGTTGTAGGCAAAATGTTTTAGCGTGGAAACAATATTATTGGATTGCACACCTTTAATTTGATGACCGACCATCACGCCCGCGAGATAAGGATCTTCTCCACCGTATTCAAAGTTGCGGCCATTGCGCGGTTCGCGCACTAAATTCACGCCACCTGCCAGCAACACATTAAAACCCGAGCTGCGCGCTTCGGAGCCAATCATTGCGCCGCCGTCAAATCCCACTTGCGGATTCCAGGTCGCCGCGGTTGCCATACCTGATGGCAATGCCGTGCGTTCACGCACATTGGGACCCGACTGGGAAGCCACACCGACACCGGCATCAGCTTGCCAAATATGCGGGATACCCAGGCGCGGCACACCGTAAACAAAACCCGCCGATTGCGGATAGGACTCAACCGGGCGTGTAAAATTTTTCCAGGGCGCATCGGTACCAAAATAACCCATCAATAAACTCAGTTTTTCGTCCATGGTCATTTCTTTTAACACCAGTTGCGTGCGCTCCTGGGCGCTAAGTTTGGTGTTCATCCAGGGTTTGCTTGCCAATTCTTGTTGGCTGGGAGCAGCTTGCGTGTGCGGAGGTTGCGCGATAGCGCTGAGCGGCAAACCAGCCAGAGCGCAGCCCATAGCGATAATGCTGAGTTTTTTGGTAAAGGTCATCAGGAGCCCCTTGCGTTGTGTATTGGAGAGAAGATAGTTGTTGTTATAAAAAGAGCTTTGTGAAAGCTGCGCGATACTAGCCGTTAAGAGCGTTAAACGCAGGAACTTAACGCATTTTTACGTGACATCCATAAGCAAACGGCCCTTTTACAAGGGCCGTTTTTATTGCTGAAAAAATTTTATTTAACCTCGGTTGCTATGCCGTAGACACCGGATATATCGCGGTTAAAAGCCGTAGCGTCATCCTTATAGAAGATACGAAAATCCTCCAGGGTTCCATTCTTGATATTTTCCTCGCGTTTGGTTGGTACCCAGTAGTGAGGTACATTTTTTCCTTCCGGTCCGGGCACACCTTTTGGAGCATTGCGCCAGGTCAGCAGAAACGCGATGCGATGCGCATCTTTATCAGTTTTTAAACCGGAAATTAATTTTTGATACCACTGGTTGTCGTATTTACCGGCTTCGATATCGGGAGCGCGAATTCCAATTTCAGAAATCACCGGAATTTTTCCACGCGCCTCCGCCATACGCACCACCAATGCTGCATTGGCCACTACATTCTTAAACCAGTCCGCATTGTTTTCTGCCGGACCATAAGTATCAAAACCCAATACATCTACCCAAGCATTACCCGGGTAGCGTTCCAGATAATTTGCTTCGGTGACATCCCAAAAATTATTGGGTGAATAGGCGTAGAGAAAATTGTGCACACCTCTTTTATCGCGCAAATATTCTACGGTGTATTGATAAAGCCTTTTGTATTGTTCGGGGGTAGATTGTTTATCGCCCCACCAAAACCATGCACCAGTATTTTCGTGAAGGATACGGAAAACGACAGGAATTAATTTGCCCTGATCATCCTTCAAGGTATTAGCCCAATTCGCCAGTTGGTCGAGATAGCCTTTATACACATCGTTAAACGCACCACCGGGCAGCGACTCCACTACTGCAGGCGTTTGATCCCAGGCGGTGCCAGTCATCCCCTCGCCTTTTTGTTTATCGGTTTTAGGATTATCAAAATGCGAACTGACGGTAATGATACCGCCGCGCGCATAGGCTTTTTTAATTTGTTCGACAACATCGCCTTCTGATTTGGGAGTCACTATGCTGAGCGTGTCCCAACCATAAACCGCAGCAAAGTCACCTACGGCATTAAAGGTATCTGACTGGGTACCGTCAGTAGTGGTGATCGTCAACCCTTGCGTTGTCTCATGTTGATGACCAAACATAATGGCGCGTTTGCGCTGTTGTTGCATATAGGCAAACAACGAGCGGGTTTCTGCGGTCGCCTTTTTATCAACAATATTAATCTCAACGGGCTCTGCTGCTTGTGTACTTGCTGATGTTTTGGCCGGAGCATTTTCTGCTATTGCCAATGCAGAAAAGGTACCCAGGGATAACGCGGAACAACATACCAACGCCGATAACAATTTCGGTAATACATGCTTCTTCATTCTACCCTCGCGGATTTTTAAAATAGTAAGGTAAAGAGTTAGCCTCTTTTATAAATTGTAATAACCGCTGGTGTTGTGTTTTTTGATTGCGCGATGTGTTTTGCGGCGCAAGTATTATTTACCCATCACGTGCGTGATCATGATTGGCAACTGTTTTTATAATTTTTCTCTTCCGACAAATTCTTTCCACAGGACTAAATTATTCACAGAGCCAGCCTATTTACAGAGCTAAGGCATTTACAGACCCTAGCTATTTACTGAAATAACGCACGCGAATACCCAGATCAAATGACAAACGCAATTCAGTTGCTGGTATCTCTGCCGGAAAAAAACATCCGGAAATATGCGCCTGACAAAAGCTCGCTCCTTCCAATTGCGTATTGCGAAAATCAACCCCACGCAAATCAGCCCCGCGAAAATAGGCATCGCGCAAATCCAGGCCACTGGCATCCAGCTCGCGCAAATCCAGACCACGGAAGTCGCCACCACGCAACATATTTTCCTTCACTTCACCACGCGCTTTACGCTGGTTAAATTCAGCCACCTTCTCCGAACGCAGCAATGCGTAATAGGGGTTAGTGTGAACAATCGGCTTGGTCATGGCAGGCTCCATTGAGTAACAATAACGGTAGCAATAAATATTCTAAAACCTGTTTTGACTATAGCTGATGAATCCACTTTTGCTTAACCGGTTTAGCGACCCCCGGCATTATACTGTAAACGGTTACATTCGGGTTTAAGAAGTGTTATAGCCTTTTTAAATGGGTGCGCCAAACAGTTGGTATTTTGCCTGCCAACAGTTACACTGGTGTCCAAGCTGCAACATAGCAGCACGCCCAATAGTTACGGTTTTCGTGTGGTCATCCATGCGTTGAGCGTAATACTTTCTTGCCATCGCACAGCCTCAGCGGGAAAAGCTGTTGCCTCGGCATATCTTGAGGAATTGTGAGAATGAGCTTTATCCACGACGACTTTTTGCTCGATACCGAACAGGCGAAGGTGCTGTTTCATGACTACGCCAAGAACATGCCGATCATTGATTACCACTGCCACCTGCCCCCCGAACAAGTAGGCCAGAATAAGCAATTCAGAAATCTCTACGAGGTCTGGCTAGCCGGTGATCACTACAAATGGCGAGCTATGCGCTCCAACGGTGTGGATGAGCGCTACTGTACTGGCGATGCCAGCGACTGGGAAAAATTTGAAAAATGGTGTG
>JAGKWY010000075.1 GCA_021151625.1 Gammaproteobacteria bacterium
TAATAAAACCACAGCCAAGAAAAAAGTTAAAAAGACGGTAGTTGATGGTGTTGCGCACATCCACGCTTCTTTTAACAACACCATTGTTACCATTACTGACCGTCAAGGCAATGCTTTGGCATGGGCAACTTCTGGTGGTTCGGGTTTCCGTGGTTCACGTAAGAGTACTCCTTTTGCTGCTCAGGTTGCTGCTGAGCGCGCCGGTGAAGCGGCAAAAGAATATGGTTTGAAAAACCTTGACGTAGAAGTAAAAGGCCCAGGCCCTGGCCGCGAGTCTGCGGTGCGTGCCTTGAACAATGTTGGTTATAAAATTACCAACATCACTGACGTTACGCCGATTCCACACAACGGCTGCCGTCCGCCGAAAAAACGTCGCGTATAAGGGGGAGCATAGAGAATGGCTCGTTATATTGGACCAACTTGTAAACTGTCTCGCCGTGAAGGAACTGATTTGTTCCTGAAAAGCGGTGCGCGCGCACTGGATTCAAAGTGCAAAATTGAAACTGCACCAGGTCAACATGGCCAGCGTCGTGGTCGTTTATCTGACTACGGTGTGCAGTTACGTGAAAAGCAAAAAGTACGTCGTATCTACGGTATCCTGGAAAAACAATTCCGCGGTTACTACAAAGAAGCAGCACGTCGTAAGGGCGCAACCGGTGAGAACCTGTTGAAGTTGCTGGAAGCTCGTTTGGATAACGTTGTTTATCGTATGGGCTTTGGTTCTACTCGTGCAGAGTCGCGCCAACTGGTTTCTCACAAAGCAATCAGTGTTAATGGTAAAACTGTAAACGTTGCTTCTTATCAGGTAGCTGCTGGCGATGTGGTTTCCGTGCGTGAAAAAGCCAAAAAGCAATTGCGTATTCAAAATGCATTGAATCTGGCTGGTCAACGCAGCAACGTAGAATGGGTTGACGTAAACAGCGAGAAGAAAGAAGGCGTATTCAAGCGCGTTCCTGATCGCATTGATTTACCTGCTGACATCAACGAGAACCTCATCGTCGAGCTTTACTCCAAGTAAGGGACGATCCGCTAACAGGTGTGGCTATGCAGACTGCTGTAAGCACGGTAAGGATCATGCGGTTCTTACCTTGAGTAAAAAAGGTCCTGGTGTTGTTACTGCTGCTGATATTCAAGTTGATCATGATGTGGAAATTAAAAACCCAGATCATGTGATTGCCAATATCACTGGTAACACTGAATTGAAAATGCGTTTAACCATTGCTCGTGGTCGCGGTTATCAGCCTGCTGATAGTCGTCGTCGCGATGATGATGAAAGTCGCGCAATTGGCCGCTTGCAGTTAGATGCGTCCTTCAGCCCTGTAAAGCGTTTGGCTTACAGTGTTGAAAGCGCGCGTGTTGAACAGCGTACTGACTTGGATAAGTTGATTCTGGATCTGGAAACCAACGGTACCATTGATCCTGAAGAAGCTATCCGTCGCGCTGCGACTATTCTGCAGCAGCAATTGGCTGTGTTTGTTGATCTGGAAGGTGAGAAGCAATCAGCTCCTGAGCAAAAAGAAGAGGCAATTGATCCGATTCTGCTGCGCCCTGTGGATGACTTGGAGCTTACTGTACGTTCAGCAAACTGCTTGAAAGCAGAAAATATTTATTACATCGGTGATTTGATTCAGCGCACAGAAGTTGAGCTGTTGAAAACGCCAAACCTGGGTAAGAAGTCACTGACCGAGATTAAAGATGTTCTCGCTTCTCGTGGTTTGTCACTGGGTATGCGTTTGGAAAACTGGCCCCCAGCTAGTTTGAGAAACGATTAAAAAGCAACGAAACCTTGAATGACTGCTGAGCTTTTCGCTGTCATTCAAGGTTTTATTATTAGTTCGCCTGTAACTCACTTCGGTGCAGGTGATTAACGAGATTGCGTAAAGCAGTCCATTTTTGAAGGAATTTGATATGCGTCATCGTCTCTCCGGTCGTCAATTAGGCCGTAATGCTTCTCATCGTAAGGCAATGTTTCGTAACATGAGCGCTTCTTTGGTTGAGCATGAACTAATTAAAACCACTCTGCCTAAAGCAAAAGAATTGCGTCGTGTAATCGAGCCTTTGATTACTATTGCTAAAGTTGATTCGGTAGCTAACCGTCGTTTGGTTTCTGCACGTATCCAGAGCAAAGAAGCAGTGGGTAAGTTGTTTAGCAATTTGGGCAAGCGTTATGCTACACGTCCAGGTGGTTATGTACGTATTCTGAAATGCGGTTTTCGTGCTGGTGATAAAGCGCCAATGGCATACGTAGAATTGGTGGATCGTCCAGCTAAAGCACTGGAATCTGCAGTAGAAGCTGAATAAGCCTACAAATTAATTTAAATAAAAAGGCCAGGCAGAAATGTCTGGCCTTTTTATTTTAGGCCTGCTTTTTTTGTTCACTAATACTTGCTTTGGATATATCTACCAGATAGTTAGTGGATTTTAATTTGGGTGTTAGTTTTAAGTTATGGCGAATTTGAACTGCTGCCTGTCTTGGCTCGGACTCTTGTCGGCAATGTCTCACAAGTAATTCCGATTTTGTCTGCTATCTATGATTTTCCAAAAGCGTAGAATGGGAATTACAGGACGTTGATCAACGCAGGATGTGTTGAGAAAAGGAGTTAGGTTGCAGGATGTAACCACACAGGGATTATGAGGAAACAGGCTGGATGCCGATGCGGTCAAGAAGATCGTTGACCCACGCAGGATGCAACGGGGCTTGCGGATTGCAACGCCCCTTTTTTCTTTTTAGTGAAAGTAAATCAAGCCTTTTTTGAAGAGGCTTTTACCTGCGATTTCTTTTTGGGTTCCAATAATTTCAGCATGGGTTTAAGGAATCGGCCTGTGTGTGAATGCTCCAACTGGGCAACATCTTCCGGTGTTCCTGTCGCAATAATCTGACCTCCTCCGCTACCGCCTTCTGGTCCCAAATCAACAATCCAATCAGCTGTTTTAATTACATCGAGGTTGTGCTCAATCACAACAACGGTATTGCCGTGATCACGCAGTCTATGCAGTACATTTAATAATTGCTGTATATCGTAAAAGTGCAAGCCTGTAGTGGGTTCGTCAAGAATATAGAGTGTTTTTCCTGTGTCGCGTTTGGATAATTCTTTCGCGAGTTTTACCCGCTGCGCTTCTCCGCCTGACAGTGTTGTTGCCGATTGCCCCAAGCGAATATAAGAAAGTCCTACATCCATCAATGTTTGCAATTTATTGGCGATGGATGGTACTGCATCAAAAAATTCACGTGCGTCTTCCACTGTCATATCCAATACTTCGTTAATGTTTTTATTTTTGTATTTCACATCCAGTGTTTCGCGGTTGTAGCGTTTGCCTTTGCAAACATCGCAAGGCACATAGACATCAGGTAGAAAGTGCATTTCCACTTTGGTAACACCGTCGCCCTGGCAAGCTTCACAGCGACCGCCCTTCACGTTAAAGCTGAAGCGCCCTGGTTGGTAGCCGCGTGAGCGCGATTCCTGAGTGCCAGCAAATAATTCACGAATGGGTGTGAAGATTCCTGTGTAGGTTGCCGGGTTTGAGCGAGGGGTGCGGCCAATTGGGCTTTGGTCGATATCAACGCATTTGTCGAATAGATCCAGACCTTGAATTTCTTCATATACCGCGGGATCAAGCGTGGTTGCGCCATTCAGTTCCGTTGCAGCCAGTGGATGCAATGTTGCATTGATCAGGGTGGATTTTCCCGAGCCTGATACGCCGGTTACACAAGTCATCAGGCCAACTGGAATTTCCAGCGTTACATTTTGTAAATTATTTCCCTTGGCGCCGATCAAGCGCAGCATTTGTTTTGCGTTAACTGGATTGCGTTTAGCGGGTACCGCAATTTCTTTGGTGCCGCTGAGATATTGCCCCGTGATCGAATCCTTGTTTGCCATGATAGCTTTGACGTTACCCTGGGCGATGACCTGGCCACCGTGCACACCGGCACCAGGGCCAATATCAATCACATGATCTGCAAGGCGGATCGCATCCTCATCGTGCTCCACAACAATTACGGTGTTGCCGATATCGCGCAAGTGGGTGAGGGTTTTCAGCAGGCGTTCGTTATCGCGTTGATGCAAGCCGATAGATGGTTCATCAAGGATATACATAACGCCTACCAGGCCAGCACCAATTTGACTGGCGAGCCGAATACGCTGCGCTTCTCCGCCCGATAAAGTTTCCGCGCTGCGATTGAGCGTTAAGTAATTCAATCCTACGTCGACGAGGAAGCGGAAACGATCGCGCAGTTCTTTCAGAATTTTATCGGCGATACCCGCTTTGCGTCCTTTAAAGCTGAGCTTCATGTAGTAGTCGTAAGCATCTGCCACTGGCATTTCTGTGATCTTGGGGAGCGGGCGCTCATCGATAAATACGTTGCGCGCTTCAACGCGTAAACGAGTGCCTTCACATTCCGGACAGGGTTGGGTGGATAGAAATTTAATCAGGTCTTCGCGCACTGAGCTGGATTCGGTATCGCGATAGCGCCGTTCCATATTTGGCAACACACCTTCAAAGGTGTGGCTGCGTTTATACACATCGCCACGATCATTGATGTAATTAAATTCAATCACTTCCTCTCCAGAACCGTAGAGTACGGCCTCGCGCTGCTTGGCTTTGAGTTTTGACCAGGGTGTATCCACATTAAACGCGTAGTGTTTGGCGAGCGATGCCAGCATATGGAAATAGTAAACGTTGCGTTTATCCCAGCCACGAATAGCGCCTTCAGAAAGACTGAGTGCAGTATCCTGGATTACTTTGTCTTCATCAAAAAACTGATGCACGCCCAAACCATCGCAGGTTGGGCATGCGCCGGCGGGATTGTTAAACGAGAACAGACGCGGCTCAAGCTCGCTCAGACTGTAATCGCAAATTGGGCAGGCGTGTTTGGAGGAGAAAAGACGATCCGGCGCTTCGCCATCCATATAGTTAATGCAGGCAATACCTTCCGACAAATTCAGCGCAGTTTCAAACGATTCAGCGAGGCGCAGTTTTAAATCTTCGCGCACTTTAAAGCGGTCGATGACTACTTCAACGGTGTGTTTCTTTTTCTTATCGAGTTTGGGGGTATCGTCCAGGTCGCAGAGGATCCCATCAATGCGTGCACGAATAAAACCGTCGCGCTTCAATTGCTCAAACACATGCAGGTGTTCGCCTTTACGATCGCGGATGATAGGTGCGAGGAGCATCAGCTTGGTGCCTTCAGGCATTGCCAGAACGGTATCCACCATTTCGCTAATCGTCTGTGCTGTTAGCGGGGCACCGTGCTCCGGGCAGCGCGGCTCGCCCACCCGGGCATAGAGCAAGCGTAAGTAATCATAAATCTCGGTGATAGTGCCCACGGTGGAGCGCGGGTTATGCGAGGTAGATTTCTGCTCAATTGAAATGGCCGGGCTCAAGCCCTCCACATGGTCGACATCCGGCTTTTCCATCATCGATAGAAACTGGCGCGCGTAGGTGGAGAGTGACTCCACGTAACGGCGCTGACCTTCAGCATAGAGGGTGTCAAATGCCAGCGAGGACTTGCCCGAACCGGATGGGCCGGTAATAACAACAAGCTTGTCGCGCGGGATATCCAGGTCGATATTTTTGAGGTTGTGGGTGCGTGCGCCCCTGACAATAATTTTGTCCATCTACAGCGTTCCACCAAGGTTGATTGGTCAAAAGGGCAGATTATACGTAAATGCATTGCCAGTAGATGTCAGGAGTTCGTAAGTCTTGGTAAAAAGCTACCGGGCAATTTCAGCAAACTTGTGCGGGATTTATGGTGGGGCGCCAGCGGCATTGGTACACTGTCGCACTTTTTCGATAATAAGCTGCAAGATCCTCTCGCCATGCAACCTACTGATTCAATTTCTGCCGCCGTGCCCTTTGAACGCAAAGTGGTTTACTCCCTGGCCGCACTCTACACCTTCCGCATGCTCGGCCTGTTTATGCTGCTGCCGGTATTGGCGGTCTACGGTACCGAATATGCCCACCACAGTCCCTTTCTGTTGGGACTTGCCCTTGGGGCTTATGGCTTTAGCCAGGCGCTGTTGCAGATACCCTTTGGTGTTTTGTCTGATCGCATTGGCCGCAAGCCCCTAATTTTGATCGGGTTGATTATCTTCACCCTTGGCAGTGTGGTGGCGGCACTGGCTGATTCCGTGTATGGCTTGATTATCGGTCGTTTCCTGCAAGGCGGCGGGGCGATTTCTGCAGTGGTGATGGCGTTGCTGACCGATCTGACCTCCGATGAAAACCGTACCAAAGCCATGGCGACTATAGGTGCGTCTATCGGCGTCTCCTTCTCGGTGGCTATGACCGTTGGGCCATTACTGGCCAGTTGGGGTGGTGTAGGTGCGATCTTTTGGTTAACTGCTGCCCTGGGTTTGGTCGGTGTTTACATACTGCTGAAGCAGGTTCCCGATGTGGCTAAAACCTCTGTACCTAAACGCGAGGCGGTCGCTGTCCCCAATTTGTTGTGGGATACCCTCAAGCACCCGCAATTATTGCGTTTGAACGTGGGGATTTTTGTCCTGCATTTTGTGCTCATGTCCAGCTTTGTCGTGCTCCCGTTGGTATTGCAGGATCAGTTAAAAATAACGCGTGAATACCACGGCCTGATTTATTTTCCGCTGCTCGCCCTGGCATTTATGTTAATGCTGCCGTTTGTGATCATTGCTGAAAAGCGCCGCAAAATTAAAAGCGTATTTTTGATTGCTGTAGGGCTGCTACTGCTTTCCGAACTGGCATTGATGCTGGTCGGTACCCATCTGATTTTTGCACTCCTGGTGCTCTTTGTTTTCTTTATTGCCTTCAATGTGTTGGAGGCGACCCAGCCTTCGATGGTGAGTAAAATTGCCCCGGCCGGCGCCAAGGGAACGGCGACGGGCATCTATTCAACCTGCCAGGTTCTGGGGGTGTTTGGCGGCGGTGCTCTGGGTGGATGGCTATTGCAGCACCACAGTATTAACTCGGTCTTCCTGCTCAATAGTGTGCTAGTGGTGATTTGGCTGGCGGTGGCCTGGTCGATGAAACCGCCACACTTCCTCGCCAGTGTGCTGATTCCGCTACGAGGGCGTGACCACCAGCAAATCGCTGACAAATTGCGCGCCGTAGATGGTGTGGCAGAGGTGGTGATAGTTGCCTCGGAGGACACTGCTTATCTGAAGGTGGATCAACGTCGCGTTGATCGCAAAACGCTGGCGGCTATAGTCGACCAGGTGTAAAGTGCAAAACCCCTAAACGGGGATAAATCATTAATCTGAAAGCCGCCGAAGTACAAACAACAGAAGGCGGATACACGGTAACTCAAGAGGAATTTTGTATGGCTCGCGGTATTAACAAAGTAATTTTGATCGGCAATATCGGGCAAGACCCGGAAGTGAAATATATGCCCTCTGGCGGCGCTGTGACCAACGTCAGCGTAGCAACCTCAGAGACATGGAAGGACAAAAATACCGGCCAGCCACAAGAGCGCACTGAATGGCATCGCGTGGTGTTTTTCAATCGTCTGGGCGAGATCGCCGGAGAATACTTGCGTAAAGGCAGCAAGGTTTACATCGAAGGTTCATTGCGCACTCGCAAATGGCAGGCGCAAGATGGTTCAGATCGCTACACCACCGAAATCGTTGCCAGCGAAATGCAAATGCTTGATGGTCGCGGTGACAACGCAGGTATGGGCGGTGGTGCCGGAATGGGCGCAGCAGCGGCGATGGGGGCATTTGATCAAACTCCGCAATACAACAATGCACCACAAGCGGCCCCGCAGAATAATGGCCCACAGGGTGGCGGTTACAATCAGGGCTATAACCAGCCTGCACAAGGTGGATATGCGCAACAGCAACCACCGGCGAATCGTCCGCAACAACCGCAATACAATCAGCAGCCCGCGCAATACAATGCGCCGCCACAATCAGGTGGTTTTGATTCGTTTGATGACGACATTCCATTCTGACAAAGAATTTTTTATCGACTATTTTTACAAAGGCGTACACAACTTGTGTGCGCCTTTTTTATTGGCAGTGGCAAAAATAAATCATCCAGTTGCAACTTTCACGACAGCTAACACAACAACAAACATCAGGGGAGATACCTGTGAACATCACCAAACACTACCGCGTTTTATTGGCCAGTTTATTTCTGTTGAGTGGAGTGGCTTGTGCCAGTTCGCCCGTTCCTGAGCAGCCGCAACCGGTAACAGTTAAGTTCTGGAACGGCAATAAAACTGCATCGCGTCAGGATTATGAGCGCGATATTCTCGCGGCAGCGTTAACCGCAACCGAGCAGAAATTTGGCGCTTCTAAAATCGAGGAGAGCCGCACGGATTATCCGCTGGCGGAAGATGAGGCGAGTGTATTTCGCAGCAAGGGGTTCGATATTTTTGGCACAGTAGCCGGCAACCAAAAGCTGGCGCAGGAACAAAAAATTTTAATTCCTTCGCCCTTGATGAAAGGTATTTTGGGCTATCGAATTTTAATTATCCGCAAAGCGGATGCACAAAAATTTGCCGCGCTAAAAACTGCTGCTGAGTTAAAAAAATTGCGCATGGGAATTCCCAGTACCTGGGCTGATGCCGGCCTGTTTCGTCACAACGGTTATCCGGTGGAAGAGAAGGGCAGCTTTGATGATTTATTCTCGCGCCTGGAAAACAACGAGTTTGATTATGTGACCTTTGGTGCGAATGAGGTGACGGGGGTATTTGCCGAGCGCGCAGCAAAATCGGGCAAATTAATTATCGAGCCTTCGCTGTTGGTCTATTACCCTTTCCCGCTGGTGTTTTATGTTAACCCCCAACAGCCAGCACTGGCCGAGCGAGTGACTGCAGGGTTGAAGGCAATCAACACCAATGGCGAGCTGGATAAAATTTTTAACCGTTATTACGGTGATCTGCTTGGTCCGCTACAGCTAACCACGCGCACTCGCATCACCCTTGAAAATCCTATTCTGCCCAAAGAAATGGCTGGCTTTAAGCCGGGCATTTAAACGTTTAACCGGCAGTGAAATCTTTCAATAGCAGTTTGCTGATAATTGTCATGCTAACTCCATGACAATCGTGGTTTTACCTCAATACACTCGCGCCCTATGCTGTCATTCAGGTTGCAGCGGGGCGCGAGGCCCCGATTTTTGCCTTGGGATATTGCATTGCACGGAAACTGCTAGGCTCGGGCTTGAATCTTGCGTGATAATGCAGCACTCGGACAAAGCTCCACATAAAAAACCACAAGATTAAGGGCAAGTGCACTGTGACTAATAAAGACGAACTTTTATCGCAACTTCGCATCAATCGCGATCAGCAGCCGGCAGCTGACAGCAAAACCCATCTGTGGGTTGGTGGCGGTGTTGTGTTGCTGCTGTTAACCCTGGGCATTAGTTATTTCAATGATCCTGCGCCGGTCAAAGTGCAGGTGGAAATGGCACGTATGGCGGTGCCGGACTCCTCCTCTGCCACAGTGCTGGACGCTACGGGTTATGTGGTGGCGCGTCGTATCTCTACTGTCTCATCCAAAGTGACCGGACGCGTGGCAGAGATTTTTATCGAAGAAGGCCAGCAAGTTGAAAAGGATCAAGTAGTCGCGCGCCTGGATGACTCCAATACCGCCAAAGCGGTGGAGTTAAGCAAGGCGGAATTGCGCTCGGCGAAAACCCTGGTGACTGAAACCCAGGCGCGTTTGACCGAAGCCAAACTAACCCTGGAGCGCACCACCGAATTGGCGCGCACGCAACTGGTCAGCGCGGCGGCACTGGATAAAGCGCGCGCCGATTTCGAATCATTGCGCGCGCAGTTGGCGGCCCGCAATGCAGAGGTGGACGTGAGTCAAAAACGCCTGGCACTGCAGCAACAAAATCTTGAAGACTTAACCTTGCGCGCACCCTTTGCCGGTGTGGTTATCAGCAAGGATTCACAGCCAGGCGAAATGATTTCACCTATGTCTGCCGGTGGTGGCTTTACTCGTACTGGCATCTGTACGCTGGTGGATATGGCCTCGCTGGAAATTGAGGTGGATGTCAATGAATCCTACATCCAGCGTGTGCGCAACGAGCAATTTGTGCAGGCGGTGTTGGAAGCTTATCCCGAGTGGAAAATTCCGGCGAAAGTTATCGCGATTATCCCCGCGGCAGATCGCCAGAAAGCTACGGTAAAAGTGCGTATCGGCTTCCAGATAAGCGATCCACGCATACTGCCGGATATGGGGGTGAAAGTGGCCTTCCTGAATGCCGAACCGGTAGTAGTAGAAGAAAAGCCCAAAGAGCCATTGGGTGTGCGCGTACCTATCAGTGCGGTGCGCAATGAAGGCGAAGATAAATTTATTTTTGTAGTGAAAGACGGCGTGGCTGAATTGCGTAAAGTGACGCTCAATGCCAGCTACGGTACCGATATTTATATTGGCAGCGGTCTGCGTCCAGGTGAAGATTTTGTGGTTGAGATTACCCCGGAATTAAAAGATGGCGCCAGGGTGGAGCTGCAATAAGGTTTTCAAACAAGTTTAAAAGCTCCTGCCTGCATTTGGCAGGAGTTTGAACAATAATAACAACATCTTCACGTTTTAAGTTTCGCGCATTCCTGTAACTGTTTTTTTGTAATTATTTTCTTTAAGTCACTTTTAATGTTAATGCGATTGTGTGTGGCACTTTATTGTGTGTAACCATCTTTAGTTTGTCGCGTCCCAATAAAAGTTTTCCTTTTTTATGCTGGTCTAACTTCCTGGAGGATCTATGACTGCGCTCGAATCCCAAGTCGCCACTGATGAATTACTGGTCCAACTCAAAGGTATTAGCAAGGCATATAAAAAAGGCAAAGAGCAGGTAAAAGTGCTCTCCGATTTAAATCTGGATATTTATCGCGGTGATTTCCTGGCGCTGATGGGGCCGTCCGGTTCTGGCAAAACTACGCTGCTCAATTTATTGGGTGGGCTGGATACTGCGACTTCGGGTGAGTTAATAATCGGTGGACAGCGGCTCGATCAAATGTCCTCCTCGCAGCTCACCAAATGGCGTGCGCGTCACGTGGGTTTTATTTTCCAGTTTTATAATTTGATGCCGGTACTAACTGCGGAAAAAAATGTCGAGTTACCTTTGCTGCTTACTAATTTGAGCAGCAAGCAGCGCCGACACCATGTGGCCGCTGCACTGGAGTTGGTGGGGTTGTCCAATCGCGCTAAACATTACCCGAGTGAATTGTCGGGAGGTCAGGAGCAGCGCGTGGCAATTGCACGTGCACTGGTGAGTGACCCGGATTTGCTGTTGTGTGATGAGCCCACCGGTGATCTGGATCGCGCCACTGCGGATGAAATTCTCTCGCTTCTGCAAACCCTTAATCGGCAGCAGAAAAAAACCATCATCATGGTAACTCACGATCCGCGCGCTGCTGATCATGCCAATCACATCTGGCATATGGATAAAGGCTCACTAGTGACCAACGGCAATTCCGGAGGTCACTAATCATGTATTACGTGCAATTTTTATTGAGTAATCTCGGGCGCAAAAAGGCGCGGACTATTTTGACTTTGCTGTCGATTATGGTGGCATTTTTATTGTTTGGCTTATTGCGCAGCCTTGCCGCTGCATTTGATCAGGGTGCTGAAATTGCCGGCGAGGATCGGTTAATCAGCATCAATAAAATTTCTTTAATTCAACCGCTGCCAGAAGCTTATCTGGGTAAAGTACAAGGCCTTGAAGGGGTCGATAAAGCCACTTCGGCCAACTGGTTTGGCGGTTATTATCAGGAAGCCAAAAACCAGTTCCCGCAATTTCCTGTTATTGCCGACGATTATTTTGATATCTATAAAGAAATGATCAGCTTGCCGGACGAGCAAATGCAAGCCTGGAAAAAAAATCGGGTGGGGGTGGTGATTGGTAAAAGCCTGGTGGACAGATTTAAATGGAAAATTGGTGATCGTATTCCGTTGATCGGTTTGTTTCCGCGTGAAGATGGCAGCACCACCTGGGAATTTGTGATTGAAGGCATTTACGAAGCAAAAAGTAAAAGTGCTGATACTAATACCATGCTGATGCATTACGAATATTTTGATGAGGCGCGCCAGTATGCTAAAGGTACCTTGGGCTGGTTAATTATTCGAGTGAAAGATCCTAAACAGGCGGCACAAGTAGCAACCGCGGTCGATACCCTCTTTGCCAATTCTCCCGCAGAAACCAAAACCAGCAGTGAAAAAGAATTTGCCAAATCTTTTGCCAAACAATTTGGCGATATAGGTTTAATCACCACGCTGATTTTAGGTGCAGTGTTTTTTACTATGTTGCTGGTGGCCGGTAACACCATGGCGCAATCTTTCCGTGAACGTATTCCCGAACTGGCAATTTTAAAAACGCTCGGCTTTTCCGATATTGCAGTAATGTTGCTGGTATTGGCTGAAGCTGTGGTGATTTCATTAATTGGTGGGTTAATCGGATTATTGTTAGCTAAATTTGTTATCTCGGGCGCAGCGACCGCTATGGCATCAACACTGCCCGGATTAAATTTATCCACCAGTATGATGTTCCTGGGGATAGGGCTGATGTTTTTGTTTGGTGTGCTTACCGGCATTATTCCGGCGCTGCAAGGTTTGCAGCTGAATATAGTTGCAGCATTGCGGAGGCGCTAATTATGTTTAACAGCATCGCACAAATTTTTATTATTACCTTTATGAACCTGCGCAATTTACCGCAACGCCTGGGTACCTCATCGGTTGCCGTGTTTGGTGTGGCCTGTGTGGTGGGGGTGTTTATTGGAGTGCTCTCAATGTCCAGTGGTTTCCAGCGCACTATGGTCAATGCCGGTTCCGATGATGTGCTTATGTTGATGCGCTCCGGTGCCACTACCGAAATGAACAGCGGTTTGGGCTACGATCAAAGCCAGTTAATCGCTAATATTCCCGGTGTTGCGAAACTGGATGGTAAACCGCTTAGCTCGCCGGAATTGTTTGTGATTGTGGATGTGCCTATGCGCAACAAAGACGCCAGTGCCAACGCGCCCTTGCGCGGTGTTGAGCCAATGGCATTTTCGGTGCGTAAGCAATTCAAGATTATTGAGGGCAGAAATTTTGAGCCGGGTAAAAATGAATTGATTGTTGGGCGCGGTGCGCAAAAACAATTTGCCAATTTAAATGTTGGCTCAGTGGTGAAGTTTGGCCAGACCGAATGGAATGTTGTTGGTGTGTTTGAATCAGGCGGCGGCTTGGCGGAATCAGAAATTTGGTGCGATGCCAAAATTTTGCAAAATGCCTATCGCCGCGGCAACAGTTATCAAATTGTGCGAGTCAAACTGGATGACAAAAATGGGCTGGCGGCATTTAAAGAAGCCGTTGCGGCTGACCCAAAATTAAATCTGGATGTAAAACGCGAATCTGATTATTTGGCAGAACAATCTGAACCCCTGAGTAAGTTTATTAAAATGATTGGCTACCCGCTGGCAATCCTGATGGCGCTGGGTGCAATTTTCGGGGCAGTAAATACCATGTATACCTCGGTGTCCAATCGCACCCGTGAAATTGCTACCTTGCGCGCATTAGGTTTTGGTGCAACACCGGTAGCTATTTCAACGCTGGTGGAGTCGTTAGTCCTGGCGATTATCGGTGGGATTATTGGTTCGATAGTTGTGTATCTGGTTTTTAATGGCTACACAGTTTCCACCTTGAACTTTGCCAGTTTTAGTCAGGTTGTTTTTGATTTTGCAGTGACACCAGACTTATTAGTGCAAGGCGTTATCTTTGCCACAGTAATTGGTTTTATCGGCGGTTTCTTTCCTGCGATTCGCGCGGCGCGTTTGCCGGTGGCTACAGCATTGCGAGAGGTTTGATAATTTTGAGAAGTGATTTTCAATGGAGCGTTATGAAAAGACTAATTTTACTTTCCGCGATTGCCATGGTAACGGGTTGTTCAATGCAGTCCACCACAAAATCAGTGTCTGTCAAAGCTATCGAAGAGTCGAATCTGAGCTACGTAGAAGCTGAAAAAATTGATAAATTTGTTGTTAAGAGGGCTGAGGAGTTTAAATATTTCAATAAGACAATTTTGTTTGCTACCCAGTTCGATAAGTTGCGAATTACTAAATCGACCGACAAGGATGTCGCTGAAAGCTGGGGTGATTCAACCTGGAAAGAAATGGATCAAATTTGTGAGCATTTGGATTATTTTGCCGAAAAAATATTTCGTGAAAAAAACGAGTTTGTTCCTGTCAAGCAGGGCGGTGTAGATGTGTTGGCTATACAGTTTAGCTTAATTGACTACACCCCTTACTCCAGTCGCTATGAAGATGCGGCCGGCGACACTGTTGGCATCCAGAGCAATAGCTCCGGTGTTGGCTTGGTAACAGTAAGAGGGGTGTTGGCCAATGCAAAAACTGGTGAGTTAGTTGCGATGGTCGAGGATACCATCGAAATCAACGGGAGAACGGCGAGCTACGGAAATTTGTCGAGCATGCACGATAGTAATAATAAAGCAGCTCAGAATATTGCGTGGCGAAATAGTTTTAGGCGCTTTGTAGATAACTTGCACCAGGAGCTGGTTCGGTTGAAGTATGCTCAAGTGGTAGGGGGTAATTAATTCTTATTTGACCAGTGAAATTAACCAGCGGAAGGTGTAGTTGCCCCAATTAATTTCAGGTCGAAAATATAGTATTTAAAAATAATTGCATCTCATCTAAAAGCCGCTACGCAAGTAGCGGCTTTTTTCTATGTAATTTATCCCTCAATAATGAGGCGCTAGCTGCGAAATTGGGGGGAAGCGTGCCTGAGACAGCTAACCGACGTCTCAGGCAAAAATTTACTCCTATGGCTTAATCTTGTTAAAGCATTTGTAATATTGGCCACTTTATGCGGCGAATTTTACAAATAGCTATATATAAAGCGGTGACAACTCGCATTAAGTAATACTGAGGTTGCGCAATATTTCCCATCAGCATCTTTCTGCAAACCCCTTCACATGAATGGCATAAGATTAGCAATAAAATTAGCCGTTGGTCGGACATGTTTTATGAATGAAAAATGAGTCTATCCACTGGCTGTGTATTTGGCTATATTTTGTGATACCACTTAGGTTGGGTATCGGCCTGGAGAAGTGTGGATTAGCGGCTATTTGCAGATATAGGGAATTGATTATGAAAATTATATTAAGTGTATTTCTGGTAATACTAAGCCTTCCTGCTGTTGCAGGTCTAATTCGTCATGACACTCCCGACAGTCTCTATACGGAATTTGCTGCTAATCCGCTGTTCAGTGCGGTTGGGCTAATAAAATTTGAGACACCCGCCGGGGCTGATGCTTGCAGTGGTACGGTAATTCATAAAAATTGGGTTCTTACAGCCGGGCACTGTGTCAGCGACTCCAACGCGATGACTTTTTCTTTGCCCACAAGTAGTGGCTGGCAAGTCTATAACGCGGATAGCTGGGTTGCGCATGAAAACTTTAGCGGTGCCAATTTATATGCGGGATGGGACTTGGGATTAATGCATATAAGTACGGATATGGAGGTTGATCCCATATCGCTCTACTCGGGGTCGTCAGAGCTGTTTAAAACAGCCTATAGCGTGGGATATGGCTGGACTGGTACGGGATATACCGGTGCATCTGATTACGATTCTCTCCGCAGGGCAGGAACAAACAGCATAGATGCAATTTTTTCAACGGAGGGGAGCGGAGAGCAAATTTTGTTAGCTGACTTTGACCACCCTGATGATAGGTCCTATAACGCACTGATGTTGGATGATAGGGATACGGATGATTTTGCCACTACGCTGGAGATCATGGCTTCTTATGGCGACTCAGGTGGAGGGCTATTTTTTGAAGAGAATGGAAAGTTATTTTTGGCAGGGGTCCATTCTTACGTGGATGATCGTGATGGCGATGCCTCATGGCGTTATGGTGATGTGTTTGGCTCTACCCGAGTAAGCAGTTTCATTGATTGGATCAGCAATAAAATCAACCCCACGTTGGTCCCTGAACCGGGTGCGCTCTGGTTAATGCTAATGGGACTCGCAACCCTGGCTTGGCAGCGTTCGCTTGGTCGGAGGAACTAACCCGCTGGTTTGATCCCGCTGTACGTAAAATAGGGGGTGATGTAGTATCGCCTCCTACTACATACAACTATCGCAAAATAAGAATTACAACAAAATACGATTACAGCGAGGGTCAAGCAGGTGAAAGACGATAAACCTACATCCTTTGATATTGCCTATAAAGCCGGCGTATCCCAATCCACTGTATCGCGCGCCCTGCGCAACAGCCCGTTGGTCAACGAAGAAACCCGCCTGAAAGTACAGCAAATTGCACGCGAACTGAATTACAAGGTGGATAAAAATGCGAGCAGCCTCCGCTCCCAGCAAACCAAAACCATTGCGCTTTTGTTGTGTGAAGACCAGGGCACTGGCAATTCGCTGATCAATCCGTTTTTTCTCTCCATGCTCGGCAGTATTACCCGCGCGACGGCGAACCGCGGTTTTGATTTATTAATTTCCTTCCAGCAATTTAGCGAAGACTGGCATGCAGATTACGAGGATGCCAATCGCGCGGATGGCATTATCTTTTTAGGTTACGGCGATTACGAAAGCTTTGTAAAAAAACTCACTTATCTCACTGAAGTGGGGGCGCACTTTATTACCTGGGGACCAGTGCTGGAAGGGCAGCCAGGCGTATCCATTGGTTGCGATAATTTTAATAGTGCTTATATGGCCACCAAACATCTGCTTGCGCTGGGCAGAAAAAATATTGCATTCCTCGGCGATGTTTCCGAGCACAGCCCGGAGTTTGCTGACCGCTATCACGGCTTCTGTAAAGCCCTGCAGGAAGCGGGTATAGAACCTAATCCACAGTTGCAGGTTGCCGCTGAAACATCGGAAGAGGAAGGCTACAAAGCTACATTAAAATTATTGCAACGCCGCATCGGGTTCGACGCTATTTTTGGTGCGAGCGACTTAATTGCGATTGGTGCCATGAAGGCACTCGAAGAAGCCGAGCTGCGTGTTCCGCAAGAAGTTGCCGTGATGGGCTTCGATGATATTCCCATGGCCTCTTATACTCATCCGCCTCTTTCAACCGTGCAGCAAGATACTTTGCTCGCCGGTGAGTTGCTGGTAGAAAATTTATTAAAACTGGTCGCCGGTGAAAAACCGGAATCCATGTTGCTCCCCGCAAAATTAATTGTGCGCGGGTCTTGTGGGGCTAATCCGGTAAAGCGCTAATTCCCTCCACTTTTTAAATCCCTCCCTGACCCTCCCTTGGCTACGCGCCCCGTTTCAAAGGGAGGGATTAACTGTTCTCATTATCCTTCACAAACATCACCGAAATAGCCCCCAACACCATACACACACCGGCGAGGACGATGATGTAAATCGCTTCATTGTTGAATGCGTATTTCAAAATTTGCCCGGCCACTAAACCGGAAACGATTTGTGGTGCGGCGATAGTGAAATTAAAGATACCCATATACACACCGGTTTTATCGGCGGGCAATGAGCTGGACAAAATCGCGTAGGGCATGGCGAGAATCGCGGCCCAGGCGATGCCCACGCCGATCATGGGAATAATTAAATCCAGCGCACCCTGTGGTACAGTCACTTCAGTAATCAATAAATTGACATGAACCATTTCCGAGTTTTGGAATAGCAGGAAACTCATATAGCCCAGGCCGCCTGCCAATAGTGAAAAGGAATAAGTTAATTTGCGCCCGAAGCGATTGGCAATACGTGTGAGGAAAACAGAAAAAATCGCCGCAAATAATGAGTAGGCCGCAAAAATAATTCCCACCCAATCGCCCGCTGCACCTTTTGCGGCAGCAATTTCCGGTGGGATTACCGCAAGCGAATGCAAATAATCGGCATCAAACCATTTGGCTTCAATGCCCCAAATATATTGGGTAATCGCGGGTGTGGTGTAGACCCACATAATAAATAGCGAGAACCAGGAAAAAAATTGCACGATCGCAAGTTGGCGCATGGTCTTCGGCATATTAATAAATAATTGCCAGAAATTTCCCAAACGCACGGCGAGGGATGGTCGTGTGGTGAATTGTTTCTCTGTTGGTGCTTCAGCGGTTAAACCCTTGTAGCGATTGTAATCTTCCGGTGCGTATTCTTTGGTGCGGAATACTGTCCAAAGTACTGTGCCCAATAATGCAGTAGCGCCAATATAAAACGCCCAGGTCACGGTAGGCGCGACTTCACCTTTGGGGGCTGTGTTATCCAAACCAATTACGTTGGTGAGCAGGAAAGGCAATATAGAACCTATCACCGCGCCGATATTAATTAGCAGTGCCTGAATGGAATAGCCGAGCGTGCGCTGTTCATTGGGTACCATATCGGCCACCAGCGCGCGGAAGGGTTGCATGGTCACATTAAAGGCACCATCCATCAGTGCGAGCATCAAGCCACCGAACAGCATAGGAACCATGAAGGATACAAACAGTGGCGCATTAGGCATGAGTAACATGCCGGCCGCAGCGGCAATAGCACCGCCTAAAATAAACGGGCGACGGCGGCCCAAACGATTCCAGGTGCGATCAGAGGCCGCCCCTACAATTGGCTGCACCAACAAGCCCATAATAGGCGCTGCCAGCCAAAAGAGCGAAAGCGAATGCAAGTCGGCACCCAGATCGGACAGTACGCGGCTGACGTTGGCGTTTTGCAATGCGAAGCCCAGCTGGACCCCCAGGAAACCAAAGCTGACATTCCAGACTTGCCAGAAGGGGAGTGAAGGTTGTTTCATCGTGTAGCGCCTTTATTGTTAGCATTAATTTTTAAATTCTTATTGA
>JAGKWY010000170.1 GCA_021151625.1 Gammaproteobacteria bacterium
TACAGGGGTAAATGATCGCGATTATTTAATCATCGGCGATCTCAATGCCTACGCCAAAGAAAATCCCATCACGCAAATTATTAACGGCGGTTACACCGACCTGATTAACAAATTCGGTGGCAGCAGCGCTTACTCTTATGTGTTTGATGGCCAGGCGGGTTATCTCGATCACGGTCTTGCCAGCAACGCATTAACACCACAAGTTTTATTCGCTGCTGATTGGCATATCAACGCCGATGAACCCATCAGCCTGGATTACAACACCGAATTTAAATCGGCCACACAAATTAATAGTTACTACGCCGCTGATGCCTACCGCTCATCCGATCACGATCCATTGGTTGTTTCACTGAAACTGGTGCTGGATTTGGACGGCGACGGTGATGTGGATAAAAACGATGTGCAAATCGTTACCAATGCACGCGGAGCAATTCCATCCGCATTCGATCAACGCGATGTGAATGGCGATGGTGCCATCAATGCACTGGATACGCGCGCGCTCAGCTCGCAATGCACCCGCACTGGCTGTGCAGCCAATTAATCATTTTACTCACACAAGCAATATCGGATAGGTTTTAGCAGGAGAAAAACATGAAACAGTTACGAAAATTTTGGATATCGCTAGCGCTGTTATTCACCGTAGACGCCCATGCCATCAACATTGACCTGGTTGCTGATAACACCAGTGTTACTGCCGGTAGCCTGGTGTCAGTGGCAGTAAATATCAGTGGTTTGAATGACATGTCTGCACCTGCGTTGGGTGTTTACGATCTGGATGTTATTTTTGATAACAGTTTATTCGCATTCAACAACCTGATTTGGGGCGATAGCAGCAAAGGCAACCAACTGGATTTAAACGGCTTTGGCAGTTTGCAAGCCAGCAACCTCAGCGCAGGCTTGATCAACCTGTTTGAATTATCTTTCGATGACATTGCCAGCCTCAACAATGGGCAAGCAGGTGAATTTACACTCTTCACTCTGGTATTTAATGCAGTCGCTATTGGCAGTGGTAATTTTTCGCTGGGCGCCAATTTGCTGGGCGATGCAGAAGGTGCCTACTTATCGGTTGATACCATTGCCAATACTCAGGTTTCAGTTACTGGCGTGACCGTGCCGGAACCCTCCAGCTGGTTGTTACTGCCAGGCTTTTTGGCAATCTTTGCGTTGCGTATGCGCCATTTACGAAACGTTAAATAAAGCTCTTTCCATCTCGCTTTTTTTCAAAAAAATGTGCACCAAGAGCGTTAATTTTCCAAATTAATGCTTGCTGTTACGGTGCACAGCCCTTCCATATCAGGCATTTCAAAACACATTTTTATTTCAAGCACGCAAAAGCAGGCTCTGATTAACAACACTTTAGGAAATTTTTCCCGATTTTAGTAACATCCCGGCGTCATCCAGATATTAGGAATAATTCGGGCGCGACTATTGCTTAGCCTTTTGGGCATGCGACCTTTTCCTCACAAAAGGACAGTCACCATGAATTCCCTGCGCCTAACTGCTTTGGATGGTTTGCGCGGCCTTGCCGCTCTCGCGGTGGCCTTTTACCATTTTTTTTATCACTACAACATTGATTACGGACACCAATTCTCAGTTCCATCCGGATTACAGTTTGGCTATTACGGTGTACACCTGTTTTTCCTTGTCAGTGGGTTCGTAATTTTCTGGACCTTATCACGCATTAACCATCCTGTTGATTTTATTTGGTTGCGCCTCTCACGGTTATTTCCCGTCTATTGGGTTGCAGCCACCATCACCTTTTTCATTATGTTTTTTTATGGCCCCGAAAACCGGGTAGCCAAAGTGAGCGACCTCATTATCAATTATTCCATGTTACAAGGGTATCTGGGCGTTCGTCATATTGACGGAGTTTACTGGACACTGACACTGGAATTAGCCTTTTATTTCTGGATGCTAATTCTATTCATGTGTCACCAATTGAAAAACATTGAGCGCTGGTTCCTAGCCTGGGTTCTGCTTGCCACAACGCTCACTTTTACCGGCTGGATTGAATCAATTCCCATGCGATTACGTTATTTATTGTTATTGGATTACATTGGGTTATTTGCTGCTGGAATTTGCTTTTACCGACTAAGGGAGGGAGCAGCAACCAAGGCCACTTATAGCGTACTTACCCTTTCATTACTGGGGCTTTACATACAATACAACTTCCTTGGAGCGGCAATCATCACAGTTATTTACTGTCTTTTTTACTGCGCGATCAATGACAAAATATTACTGCTTTCTTATAAGCCATTTTTATTTATGGGTACAATTTCCTACTCGTTTTATCTAATCCATCAAAATATTGGCTACACTGTTATTCATTTATTTTATGAACACAATATGTCCCCCTTTCTTGGCATAGCCTGCGCATTTATTACGGCGTTAATATTGGGAACACTGCTGACTTATACAATTGAAAAACCAGCCATGAATTATCTGCGCAAGTTTTATAGAAAAAACAGTTTATTAAACAAAATAACCAACAAAATTGAAGCCAACGCTACCAACCCGCAATAGCATTGGAAATCACATTCATTCACCCATAAAAAAACCCGACGTAGTCGGGTTTTTTCAGCCAAGATGCAAACTAACTGACCACCAAATTATCGCGATGAATTAATTCGTTATCGTCCTGGTAACCGAGAATATCGGCGATTTGACTGCTGGGCTTGCCGATAATTTTTTGCGCTTCTTCCGCATGGAAATTTACCAACCCGCGCGCAATTTCTTTGCCTTGCAAATCGACACAAATCACCATGTCGCCGCGAGTAAAATCACCGCGCACTTCTTTTACGCCGACCGGCAATAAACTTTTGCCCTGCTCGCGCACTACGCGCACCGCACCGTCATCCAATACCAAAGTGCCGCGTGTTTGCAATTGACCGGAGATCCAACGCTTGCGCGCGGCTTGTGGTTGCTGATCAGCCCATAAAAAGGTGCCAATATTATCGCCCGCCGCAATGCGCAGCAGCGCATTTTCAATGCGACCACCCACAATCACAGTATCTGCACCTGAACGTGCAGCAACGCGTGCAGCGCGCACCTTGGTGATCATGCCGCCACGCCCCAGAGCGCCGCCGGTACCACCAGCCATTTGCTCAAGACGCGTGTCGTCGGCAGCAATTTCACTCAGCAATTGTGCGTTAGGATTGGAGCGCGGGTCGCTGTCGTACATGCCTTTTTGATCGGTGAGGATCACCAGCAAATCCGCTTCAATTAAATTGGCAACCAGTGCACCGAGGGTGTCGTTATCGCCAAAACGGATTTCATCGGTCACTACCGTATCGTTCTCGTTGATTACCGGCACGACATTCAAGCTGACCAGGGTTTTTAAGGTAGAGCGCGCATTTAAATAGCGTTGACGCGAAGAGAGATCATCATGATCCAGCAACACTTGTGCGGTGAGCAAACCATAGCGCTGGAACTCTACTTCATAGGTTTGCACCAAACCCATTTGACCCACCGCCGCCGCCGCTTGCAGCTGATGAATTTCAGTGGGGCGCGCAGCCCAACCCAAACGACGCATACCCGCCGCTACAGCACCGGATGAAACCAATACCAATTCAATGCCGCGCAAACGCAGCTCGGCCATTTGTTTAACCCAACCGGCAATCGCTTCGGCATCCAGGCCTTTGCCGTCATTGGTCAAGAGTGCGCTGCCTATTTTTACTACCCAGCGTTTCGCCTGGGGAATTATGTCTCTTTTGCTCATGAGAGAAATGCGCTCGGGAATATTCGTCAGTTATTAATGTAAAAAGCCCGGAGGTGATCCGGGCGTGAGGTTACACTATTTTGTGAGTAGCGCTAATCGCTTTTGTGACTGGCACAATTCGCCAGTGATTAGTAATTCACATAAATCACTTCAACGTCGTAATCATCATCGTTGAAGTTATCATCATCTTCACCACGTGCACGACGCGCTTCGCGCTGCGCCTGACGCAACTCTTCAATGCGGTCGCGTGCTTCTTGCGCCATTTGGTTTTGCAATTCAAGCTCACGCTCGCGCGCTTCGGGATTGGATTTTTCCTCTTCCCAAATCTCTTCCAATAAATCCATCGCCTTGCCCGCCAGCGGCATAGTACCCTCGCGATTCAAGGCAGAAATACGGAATACCGGGCCGGTCCAACCCAATTCATCCACAACCGCCTGACAGCGCGCTTCCACTTCATCGGGTGGCAGTAAATCAATTTTATTGAGTAGCAACCAGCGCTCGCGCTTGGCCAGGGTCGGACTGAATTTTTCCAGTTCGTTGGCGATCATCCGTACATTTTCCGCGGGGCTGGATTCATCCACCGGAGCCATATCCACCATGTGCATCAATACACGGCAGCGGGTTAAATGCTTGAGGAAACGCACCCCCAGGCCCGCACCTTCCGCAGCGCCTTCAATTACCCCGGGAATATCCGCAATCACAAAGCTGCGATGCTGCTGCACTTTTACTACACCGAGATTCGGTACCAAAGTAGTAAACGGATAATCCGCCACCTTGGGTTTTGCGGAACTCACCGCACGAATAAAACTGGATTTGCCGGCATTGGGCAAACCGAGCATACCCACATCGGCCAATACTTTTAATTCGAGTTTTAAATTACGCATTTCACCTTCCGTTCCCGGAGAGGTTTTGCGTGGAGTGCGGTTGGTACTGGTTTTAAAACGAGTGTTGCCCAAACCGTGAAAACCACCTTGCGCCACTTTTAATTTTTGGCCGTGCTCAGTCAAATCGCCAAACACTTCCTCGGTGTCGGTATCGATAACCGTAGTGCCTACCGGTACCGGCAAAAATAAATCGGCACCTTTGGCACCGGTACAATCTTTACTGCCGCCTTTCTCGCCGTTTTCGGCGCGATATTTAGGTACAAAGCGATAATCAATCAGGGTATTCAGGTTTTCATCGGCAACCAGGAAAACACTGCCGCCGTCACCGCCGTCACCGCCGTCCGGACCACCTTTGGAAATAAACTTTTCCCTCCGGAAGCTCATGAATCCGTTGCCACCTTTACCGGCTTCGACATGAATTGGGGCTTCATCAACAAATTTCACAACAGACTCCAGAGGAAAAAAGAAAAACTGAAAAATAATCGCAAACTGCGAACAGGCTGCTCATCAGCCTGAATATAAAAAAGCCCTGACGTTTTCGACAGGGCTTTTTTATTGTTCTTCATTGCCTGCTGCAAGCAGCAAGCGGGTTATTCAGGGCGCAATATTAAACAGCAGGAATAATGCTGACGTATTGACGACCAAAAGCACCTTTAATTTCGAACTTAACGGTACCGTCCACTTTCGCGA
>JAGKWY010000258.1 GCA_021151625.1 Gammaproteobacteria bacterium
GGATTTCATGCAAGTTTTGCGTGACTAAAGCCATATCCTCTTGTTAAATAACCCGCGCCTGCACCCAGGTGCGGGTTTTGTTTTTCTGGGGTCACAACAGCGTTTCCTGCTTCAGGCACAGCTTCAAGCAACCATCCAACACAGGGCTCTTGCCGGGGAACGCATAAATATATAATATAAATAGGCTAATTAAATATGCTGGATACAGGGCGTAACCTAACTCACCAGTTAACCCATCAATTGGGTGCGGCGATAGTCCAAGGTCAATATGCGATTGATAAGTCCTTCCCGACAGAGGCGGAGCTATCGCAACAATTTAACATCAGCCGCAGCGTTACCCGCGAAGCGGTAAAAATGCTGACCGCCAAGGGGTTGATTGCCTCGCGGCCACGGCAGGGTATTCGGGTAATGCCCAGTACCCACTGGAATATGTTTGATGCAGATGTTCTGGGTTGGACCCTGAATGCGCGCCCCTCGCTGGAGTTGCTGCGCGAGTTCACCCAACTGCGTATGGCCATTGAGCCGGAAGCAGCGGCATTGGCAGCGGAAAACTATAAGGATGCCGCCAAACTGAAAGTAATTGGCGATGCCCTGGCGCGCATGAAAAAGGCTGATGAAGGCCATGATGATCCGCTGGCGGCAGATATCGAGTTTCACTGTGCAATCCTGGCGGCGGGCAATAATCGCTTTTTCTTCCAGTTGCGCGAGTTTATCCAGGTTGCGTTGCGCGTAAGTATCGCCAGCACCAACCAGTTAAAAGGTGTACTGACCGCCGATTATGATGATCACAAGCGTATCTATGATGCGATTTGTGCCGGCGATCAGGATGCCGCCAGCAAGGCCGTCAAAACCTTGCTGCAAGAAGTTATGCAGTTAATCAATGTCTCTCTGGTAAAACCGAAATAAATTGCCACGGTCAGAGCTTTCTACCTGAGCTAAAATCGGTAAGCAAAGGGTTAGAACCCGGAGAGAATTGAACATGCAAAGTTATTCAAGCCATCAAGGATACACCCGCTACGCCAGCCTGCAGGGGCGTGCGGTGTTTATTACTGGCGGAGCCAC
>JAGKWY010000259.1 GCA_021151625.1 Gammaproteobacteria bacterium
GTTATAGGATTGTCACTTGACCAAGATCTATGCGATTGCAAATCAGAAAGGCGGTGTGGGCAAAACAACAACCTGCGTAAACCTGGCGGCGTCTTTGGTAGCGACCAAAAAACGCGTACTGCTGGTTGATCTGGATCCGCAAGGCAACGCCACCATGGGTAGTGGTGTTAACAAAAACGAAGTGGAAGAAAGTATTTACGAAGTTCTAACCGAACGCGCTGCCATTAAAGATTGCATCCAGGTTTCGGAAAGCGGCAAATATCACGTACTGCCAGCAAATGGTGACCTCACTGCTGCCGAAGTGGAAATGCTGGCGCTGGATAACAAAGAGCGCCGCTTGCAGAATGCCCTGAATCAAGTGCGCGACAGTTACGATTACATTCTGATCGACTGCCCTCCTTCGCTGAATATGCTCACCCTTAACGCGCTGACTGCTTGCGATGGGGTGATTATCGCCATGCAATGTGAGTACTACGCGTTGGAAGGTTTGTCCGCGTTGGTTGGTACCATCAATCAAATTCAAAAAGTATTGAACCCGAATTTAAAAATCGAAGGGTTACTGCGCACCATGTATGATCCGCGCAACAGTTTGACCAACGATGTGTCGGCGCAATTGCAACAACACTTCGGCGATCGTTTGTACCGCACCTGTATTCCGCGCAATGTGCGCCTCGCCGAAGCCCCGAGTTTCGGTATGCCGGTACTGGCCTTTGATCGCCAATCCAAAGGCGCCATTGCCTACCTGGCATTGGCTGGTGAAATTTTGCGTCGCAATGAACCCAGTAATAAATCTGCTGCAGAAACTGCAGTTGCCAACTAAGTAGTCGTTTTTAGAATTGAATAAGGCCAACAAGAATGTCGAGTAAACGCAAAGGTTTGGGTAAAGGCTTGGATGCACTTTTGAGTGCCGGTTTGGGAGTGACTGCGCCAGCGCCGGAAGCCCATCGTTGTGCGTGGAATTGGTGAAGGTCGCTACGAAATTATCGCTGGTGAACGTCGCTGGCGTGCAACACAGTTAGCGGGCTTAGATAAAATCCCGGCGGTTATTCGCGAAGTGCCGGATGAAGCGGCCATTGCCATGGCGCTGATTGAAAACATCCAGCGCGAAAATTTAAATCCGATTGAAGAAGCGGTTGCGCTCAAGCGTTTGCAGGATGAGTTTGAGTTGACTCACGCCGAAGTGGCGCAAGCGGTGGGTAAGTCGCGCACCACTATCACCAACTTGCTGCGTCTGATCGCACTGAATGACGAAGTCAAAACCCTGCTCGAGCACGGCGATTTGGAAATGGGTCACGCCCGTGCGCTCTTGACGCTGGAACCGCAGCAACAAAAAGAAATCGCCCGCCAAATCGTGGCCAAGGGTTTATCCGTTCGCCAAACTGAAGCGCTGGTTCGCCAGTACCAGGAAAACCAGAATCAGGAAAAAGTAAAACCGGAAGTGCAGGTCTCGGCAGATATTCGCCGCTTACAAGACCAACTTTCCGAAACCCTGGGGGCCGGGGTAGAAATCCAGCACGGCGCCAAGGGCAAGGGAAAACTGGTGATTAGCTACAATTCCCTCGATGAACTCGATGGCATCCTCGGCCATATTAAATAAATTTTTATGTTTTTTCCCACCAAGGCATCTGTTTGCCAGATGCCTTTTCTCTACATCTAGTTGTATTCGCAAGGCCAAACCACAAGCGGCAGTAAGGCGTTAAAAAACGCCTAAATTTACAGCAAATTTACTAGTCA
>JAGKWY010000076.1 GCA_021151625.1 Gammaproteobacteria bacterium
GATACAGTCATGTTGGATATGGACGGCACTTTGCTGGATCTCCATTTCGACAACTATTTCTGGCTGGATCACCTGCCCCAACGCTATGCGCAAATCCACAATGTGGATCTGGCAACCGCACGCGACAAATTGAGCGGTGAAATCCGCCAGCATGAAGGCACTCTGCAATGGTACTGCCTGGAGTTTTGGTCCAAAGCGCTGGATGTGGATATCCGCAGCTTGAAAGAAGAAATCAAACACAAAATCCAGATTCGCCCTTACGTGGGTGAATTTTTAACGCGCTTGCGCAAGCAAGGGAAAAAAGTATTGCTGGTGACCAATGCACATCCGCAGAGCTTATCCCTGAAACTGGAGGTGACACAAATCGATCAATGGCTGGATGTGATTGTGTCTTCGCACCAATTTAGCGAACCCAAAGAATCGCAAAAATTTTGGCAGCAATTACAAGCAGCAGAAGGTTTTGATCCGGCACGCACCTTATTTATTGATGACACAGCGCGCATTCTGGATTCGGCGCAGCAATTTGGCATTCAGTATGTGCTGGGCATTCATCAGCCCGACAGCCAAATCCAGCGGCGCATGGAGCAGCACCCGGCGATTTATCACTTTGACGAAATTATGCCGCCCTCAACCGATGAAGTAACTGCCCATGGCTAAGCAACACAACAAACAACAACTTGAAGACGATGACGACGATAAAGTTCGCATCGACAAATGGTTGTGGGCGGCGCGTTTTTTTAAAACCCGCAACCTTGCCAAAGAAGCCATCGACGGCGGCAAAGTGCATTGCGATGGCCAGCGCGTAAAGCCCAGCAAAGAAGCAATTATTGGATTGGAATTAACCATTCGCCAAAACTGGGATGAAAAAACGGTCATCATCAAAGCGCTGTCTGACCAGCGTCGCGGGGCTCCGGAGGCTGCACTGTTATATGAAGAAACCGAAGCTAGTATAGAGCTGCGCGAAAAACGCGCCGCCGAACGCAAAGCCGGGCTGGGTGCATTTATTATTAGCGATCACCGCCCCAACAAAAAAGAACGCCGCCAGATTCACCGCTTTCAGCGCATTAATATTCTGGGGGAAGAGGATTAATTTTTAAGGAGAAAGTCATGGATGTGAGTAAGTTATTGATTATAAGTTTATTGGCCACTGCAATGAATTGCAGCGCGGAGGTTTATCGCTGGGTCGATAAAAATGGCAAAGTGCATTTCACTGATCGCAAGCCAGCAGCTGATGCTGAAAACATCACTGAAGATGTAAAGTCACAAAATATCGACACCAGCAGCGGCGAGTTACAAAAATTAACTTCCATGCGCGAGCAGGAAGAAAAAGAGAAGCAGGAAAAAATGCAGCAGGAGCTACAAAGGCAACAACAAGATAAGGATGAACTGGCAAAACTGAACCGCCCCGTTTGTAAAAAAGCCAAAGAGAGATTGCAAGACATTAGCGGCTATATCGTTTTCACCGACGAACAAGGTAGAGCCGTTACAGTGACAGAAAAAGAGCGCCAGCAAAAGGTTGCTGAGCTCAAGCAAGACATTGAAAAATACTGCAATGATTAGCAGTCTACTGAAAAAATGCTATTGCGACAGCCACTGCAAATTAACACTGCAGTGGTTGCGAAAATAGTTTTTCAGCAGCCTGCCAGTTTTATATTTAAAGGTTATTTATGCCCAGTAATGATTTGCTCCACCGTTTTCTATTTGATGACTGCGATATTCGCGGTGAAATTGTCACACTCAGCGACAGCTATCGCGACGTACTAAGCCACAATCAACAAGCACCCGCTATTCGCCAATTATTGGGCGAGTTCCTGGCAGCGATAGGCCTGCTTTCCAGCACATTGAAGTTCGATGGCAAAATTATTTTGCAAGCGCGCGGTGATGGCCCTATCTCCACCATTATGGCCGAATGCAATCACCACAATAGTTTGCGTGGCATAGTGCGTATTAACGACGAAGTAGAATTAACCGAAGAACTCGCCGCGCATGGCACAATGCAACAGTTGCTCGGCAATGGTGTATTAGTCATTAGCATTGAACCGCAGCGCACCCAAAATTTTGAAGGCAAGCTGGAACGCTATCAGGGCATAGTCCCTATGGATGCGGAAAACCTCGCGGGTTGCCTGGAACACTATTTCCAGCAATCAGAACAACTTGCCACGCGCTTGTGGTTTGCCGCTGATGACAACTCCGCTACCGGTTTTTTAATTCAGGCACTGCCGCAGCAACTCAATACCAATCCGGATGATAACCGCGATAAATGGGAAACGATTATTACCCTGGCGGAAACCATCACCCGTGAAGAGCTGCTGGAACTGGATCATCCCACTGTTCTCTACCGTTTATTCAACGAACAGCCAGTGCGTATCTTTGACCCCAAAAAATTGCATTTCGCGTGTAGCTGTTCCAAAGAGCGTTGCGCCAGTGCGTTACTAACCATTGGAATAGAGGAAGTGGAAGAGTTATTGGTTGAACAAGGCAGCATCAATATCGATTGCCAGTTCTGCAACCAGCACTACCACTTCGCTGCGGATGAAGTGCGCAAACTGCTGGGCGGGAATGTGCTGCATTAAGTTTGCCGCGCAAAAAAATCGCCCCCGGCATTTGGAGCAACTCCTCCATGACCAACATTATCCATCACTATCAACCCACCCCGGCTGAATTTTCCACCTGGGTTGAGAGTGTATGGATGGCTGAAAATCGCGCTGCGCAAGCTAAGCCCGTCGTTGTTTTACCCGATGGTCGTATCGATGTTCATTTTTTTAACACTGCAAACGAACCATTTCAAACTTCTCTGGCCGGAATAGATACCCGGGCGAGCTGCACTGAAATTGGCGCCGGCGCCAGAGTTTGTGGGATTGGCTTTTATCCACTGGCAGCAGAATATTTACTGCAAACTCCGTTGAGCGAATTGCTCAATGGCCGCGCAACGCTCACCAGGGGCTTTTGGGATATCACCGAGCAGGACACTGCGGATTTTGAAAATTTCAGGCACAAAGTCTTCACTCGATTAGCTCAGCTTGATATGCAAGATATAGATGCACGCAAGCTCAAAATGTTTACCGCATTACACCAAAGCCAGGGCCAAATAAGTGTCGCAGAACTGGCCGAGCACTGTCACTGGAGTAGCCGCCAAATCAACCGCTACTTTAACCAATGGCTCGGCCTTTCGGTCAAAGCCTACACATCCTCCGTTTTCGCGCCTCATTTTCCCAGCTAAAAATGGGCAAGCTCTTTCCCGAAAGCGACTTTACTGACCAATCCCATTTTATAAAAGAAATTAAAAAATACTCTGGCCACACTCCAAAACAGTTATATAAAAATCAAGATGACCGATTTATACAATTATCTATCTTGAAATAACCCCATGCTGGCCTCCATACTCGAAGGAGGTCTAATGTTCCGCTTAATTCTTCCAAAAAAATTTGCTCTTTCAGCTCCAGCTTGCGGCGTAATTATTGCCTTGATGCTCCAATTGCACTTATTGGTCTATCTGTATTGCAGTGGGTTGTTATCAAATCATTCCTATTAATTAGTAACTGTCGATTAGTGTTTAAGTAAGAGTCACCTATGAACCAAACAGCTTCACCAGAATTCAGTACCTATCAAAAACGCATTTTGTTATTAATGGCTCTGATCCAGTTCAGCATTATTCTGGATTTCATGATCATTTCCCCTATTGGCGACATAATCATGAAAACCCTGGCCATTAACACTACCCAATTTGGCCTGGTAGTCTCGGCCTACGCCTTTAGCGCAGCCATAGCCGGCATAGTCGCTGCCGGCTTTATGGATAAATTTGATCGCAAAAAATTATTCCTCTGGTTTTTCAGCGGCTTCATCCTCGGCACCCTGGCATGCGCGCTTAGCCACAATTATTGGCAATTGGTGCTTGCCCGCGTGATAACCGGAGTGTTTGCCGGTGTTTCCAGTGCCGCATTATTTACGCTGGTCATCGATCTGTTTGCACCTCAGCAACGTGGCCGCGCCATGGGTGTGGTACAAATGGGTTTTGGTGTGAGTCAGGTGGTGGGAATTCCGCTGGGACTTTTTATCGCAACACATTTTGGATGGGAATCCAGTTTTTTCGCTATTGTTATTTTGACGCTGGGCATTTTATTGGCAACCGGAATAATTTTGCAGCCGGTAACCGGGCATTTGGCACAACAAGATGGCAAGCATCCATTTACGCATTTTCTTAAAGTACTTTCGCGCACGGATTACCGCACCGGTTTTGCTGCAGTTATGTTTTTATCCATCGGTGGATTCATGTTAATGCCATTTACCGCACCCTTTTTAATCAACAATGTACAAATCACTGCCGAACAGCTACCGCTAATTTATTTAAGTACTGGCCTGCTTTCACTGGTGGCTATGCCATTAATTGGCAAGCTGTCTGATCGCTATAATCGTTTTAGTATTTTTACTATTGGTTCACTTGGTGCCGTGTTGATGGTATTTATCTACACTCACTTATCGGTAACACCGCTCTGGCTGGTCATTATTATTAATATCCTGTTATTTACCTGCATCCTCTGCCGTATGACTCCAGCGATGGCCCTCAACTCTATGGTTGCCAATCCGGAAGATCGCGGTGCATATATGGCGATATCCAGCTCACTGCAACAAATTGCAGGAGGCATGGGGGCATTTATCGCGGGCTTGGTAATAGTGCAGCAAGATGCGCACAGCCCACTGCAGCACTTTGATTGGCTCGGCTATCTCGCTATGGGAATTTTTCTTCTGTGTGTTTTTTTAGTGGGCAGAGTAAATAAACTCTTACGGCTAAGACAAATCGAATTAAAGGCCAGTTAAAAACTAATTGACGATCTTAAAAAAATAATTAAAATGACTCAAATCTATTCAATGGTGATTTTTATGAAGCGTATCCAATTTAGCAATTTCGAGTGTTGTTGCCACAGCAACAATTGTACGCCTCATTAATTTATTAATGTGAGGCGCTTTTGCCTCTCACCTGAAAAAACCTCGGAGAGCGAAAGCGTCCGAGGTTTTTTTATGGCTAGGTGGCAGAGTGGCAATGCAACGGTCTGCAACACCGTCTTTCACCGGTTCAAATCCGGTCCTAGCCTCCATTTATTTAAAATTAGACAAAAATATCCAGCACCAAAACTCCAATCAGCCCGGCGACACCAATAATCGTTTCCATTAGCGACCAGGATTTAAAGGTATCTTTCAAACTTAAATTGAAATATTCCTTGTACATCCAGAAGCCGGAATCGTTTACGTGTGAACACATTAAGCTGCCAGCGCCGATTGCAAGAACCATTAAATTCGGATCAGCGCCAGTGAGTGGAATAATGGGCGCAACTATTCCGGCTGCAGTTAAACCAGCAACGGTTGCAGAACCGAGTGCGATGCGAATTACAGTTGCAATTAACCAGGCAAGAATGAGCGGATTAATCGCAATATTTTCCAGTGAATGCGCGAGTTGGTCACTAACGCCACTCACTACCATCACTTGCTTTAACGCTCCAGCGCCGGCAACGATTAACAAAATCACTGCAATATCTTTGATCGCATCGCCATAAATCGCCATGACTTTGCTGATGCTCATGCCCTGCTTTACCCCAAGAGTGTAAGTGGCAATTGCCAGGGCCACCATTAACACCAACATGGAATTGCTAAAAAATTTGGTGATAGGCGCTTCTGCGATGGGCGCAGGCATGGCGTAAACGGCAATACTACTGAGCGCGATTAATAACACCGGCAGCAGTGCAGTGATAAAACTGTTAGCAATACCGGGTAATTTTTCAGCGGGCAAATCAGTTGGTTTAAAAGTCGCTAGCGGAACACTGTGAATATTTTTTAGCGTTGACGAAAAAATCGGGCCAGCAATAATCATGGTAGGTATTGCCACCAAAAAACCATAGAACAAGGTAGTGCCCATATCGGCGCCAAATTGCGGAATTAAGGCAACTGGTGACGGATGCGGCGGCAAAAATCCGTGCGTTACAGATAGCGGCGCCAATAGCGCAATACCTAAATAGACGGCAGGTAATTTGGTTTGATGCATTACCGAAAATACCAGCGGTACCAACAACACAAACCCCACGTTATAAAACAGTGGGATACCGACAATAAAACCTGTGAGCATCAATGCCCAGGTAATATAATTTTTTCCACACCAGCGCATTAAACTGCTGCTGATTTGCTGCGCCGCACCCGACTCTGCCACCAATTTTCCAAACATGGCACCGAGGCACAAAATAATTGCCAGCGAGCCGAGCATCCCGCCAATGCCCGCTTCGATAGTGCCAGGAATTTTATCCAGCGGAATTCCCAGCATGATTGCAGCGCAAATAGAAGAGACTAAAAATGCCAGGAAGGGATTGAGTTTTACCCCAGTGATTAAGACCACCAGAATTAGAATTGCGATAACGACTGCAGCTATGGCCATGGTTTTTCTCTGTTTGGTTATTAGTATTTTTTAATCTGGAAGACCGAGATTGTCTCCGGGGTTTACTTTGCGACACGCCGTGAATACATCCCTGTAGGCTTGTCGTCGCCATCCATGGCTCCGACAGTCTCAAAGTAAACCCCAGAGCCAATCTCTCAGCACGTTGAAATTAGCTCTTACTTTTCGATGGATTCTGCAGGGTATAGACGTAAAATTTTTAACCTTAAAGCTTTCTCGCCCTAAATTTCCTTCCTTTTAATTTACCATCTGACAATTGCTTCAACGCAGCGCGAGCAATACTGCTATCTACAGCGACGTAAGCCGCAAAATCAAACATATCAATTTTGCCAATTTTCTCAAACGGCAGGCCCGCGTCTTTGGTGAGCGCGCCGATAATATCGCCTGGGCGCAGTTTATCTTTTTTACCACCATCAATATTGAGCGTAACCATGCTGGGTGACGGCAGTGATTTTTTATCGCTGTGCGGTAAAGATTCAAGATTAATGGACTGCCCCATATAATCTTCCAGGCGATTAATCTTGTGCACTTCTTTTTGCACCACCAGATTTAACGCAAGACCGGATTCACCTGCGCGACCAGTGCGGCCGATGCGATGCACATGTACTTCGCTGTCGCGCGCCAAATCCACATTAATCACTGCATCCAAACCTTTTATGTCGATACCGCGCGCCGCCACATCGGTAGCAATTAATACCGCGCAGCTTTTATTGGAAAAACGCACCAGAACCTGATCGCGCTCTTTTTGTTCCATATCACCGTGCAGCGCTAACGCACTAACGCCCTCATCGCGCAGGTAATTTAATAAATCATCACAGCCCTGCTTGGTGTTACAAAATGCAATGGAGCTGGCAGGGTGAAAATGTGCGAGCAGTGTTAATACCGCCGGGTGAGTCTCATCGCTCTCGCGCAATTCATAAAAATGCTGCTCAATCTGCTGTTGATCGTGAATCGTCTCCACCACAATCATCCGCGGATTTTTCTGGCAACGCGCGCTAATTTTTTTAATGTTGTCAGGATAAGTCGCCGAAAATAATAATGTCTGGCGATTTTCATTACAGGCGGCAAGCACTGTGTCTATATCATCTGCAAATCCCATGTCGAGCATGCGATCCGCTTCATCCAGCACCAATTGGTTGATAGTGTCCAATTGCAGCGTACCCTTGCGGATATGATCCACTATGCGCCCCGGTGTCCCCACCACAATGTGCGCACCACGCTCCAGCGAACCAATTTGCGGACCAATAGACACGCCACCGCAAAGCGTGAGAATTTTTACATTGTGCGTAAGGCGCGCCAGACGACGCAATTCTTTGGCAACCTGATCGGCCAGTTCGCGTGTGGGACACAACACCAGTGCCTGTACACCAAAAAAACGCACATTTAATTTTTCCAGTAACGCAATTCCAAACGCAGCCGTTTTTCCGCTGCCGGTTTTTGCTTGCGCAATAATATCTTCACCGCGCAGGATAATCGGCAGGCTCTCCGCCTGTATCTGCGTCATCTCCTTATATTCCAGCGATTCCAGGTTGGCGAGCATGGCATCGCTCAGCGGCAGTGATGAGAATGAAGAAGCAGACATAAATTAACTCGAATAAAAATGATAAAAAATTTTACAAGCGTTTAAGCAGGCCGAGCGTTTTTATTAACGGCAAGGCTTCAAACAATCCGGATTCCTGTGCGAGTTTCCAGATTTCATAGGGCGGGCGACCACCATCGGCAGGATTGGGAAATACATCGTGAATCGCCAACCAGCCACCGCGCGTCACTTGCGGTGCCCAGCAACGATAATCATTGAGCGCCGCCTCCATACTATGGCCACCATCAATAAATACCAGCGATAAAGGTGTAGCCCAAAAGCGCGCAGCCAGGGCTGAAGGCGCAACAATAGGTACAACCGTTTCTTCCAACTGCGCACGCGCCAGCGTGTGGCGAAACTCGCGAAAGCTGTCCATTTTGCCAAAGGTAGCATCGTAGAGTTCAGGATCGTGATATTCCTCGCCCAGTTGATGCTCTTCCGAACCGCGATGATGATCGACTGCATACAACACCGAACCCGCTCTTTTGCAGGCCGCACCCAAATAAACTGTGGATTTACCACAATAGCTGCCTATTTCCAGGCAGGGGCCGCGGCTTGCGTTCTGCAAGGCATATTCGTACAGGGCCCGACCTTCCTCATCGTCCAGAAAGCCTTTGACTGTCTCTATGGCAATTGGCAGCATCATGTTTCTCACTCATAATCGTGACCCGAATTCTAACAGACGCAGGGCTGCCATGCGCCGCAGTAATACACCTTATCTGGTCAAAAAAATTTATAAGACCATCAACCAGTGGTATATCGCCCGCTTTATCGCCCCGCAATTTGACAGCCTGGGTAGCATTCCGGAGATAGCCCACCCGCGCAGCCTGGTAATTTTTGGCCGCAATATTCACCTGGGAAAATACGCGCAGATTATTTGCGCGAGCGATAATTGTGTGCGCTTTACCAGCTGGCCCGGAAAACAGGGTGATGCCGAAATTGTGTTGGGTGATTACTGTTTGATTGCGCCGGGCGTGCGTATTTCCGCTGCACAATCAATTCGTATTGGCGACAATTGTATGCTCGCCGCTAATGTGATTATTAGCGATAGCGACTGGCACGGAATCTATAATCGCATTCGCCCTTTTCGCTGCACCAAACCGGTAGTGATTGAAAACAATGTGTGGCTGGGCGAGCGTGTGATTATCACCAAGGGCGTGACTATCGGCGAAAATTCCATCATCGGCGCAGGGGCAATAGTCACTAAAGATATTCCCGCCAATTGTGTTGCCGCCGGCAACCCGGCGCGCGTGATTAAAACCATTAATCCTAACCGGCGCATGTTAAAACGCGAATTATTATTTAGCGATGCAGAGCATTATTTTTATAATCAGGATCAGCTGGATAAATATATGCTGGGCAATAATGGCTGGTGGAATTGGTTGCGCGCGTGCTTTAAACCAAACAATAGCGATTAATATGTATGCGCAGAACGCTAAAGTTTAAAGGAAATTGTATGAAATTAATGTTGGCAGCTACATTACTTTTTGCATTAACCGCATGTAGCCACACGCAACAAATTGGCATCCCGGCAACAACGACTAATACCGAATATTCTTCCGCCTACCTGCTTCCAAATACAACGACCTTTACGCTGAACTCTGCAGAAATTGATGGCACCTACCTTATTTCTGTTTCATTTCCTGATAGCTACGCACACGCAGACAGCACTAGAACCTACCCCGTCATCTACGTTCTGGACGGCCAATGGCGCTTCCCACTGGTTTACTCCATTGCGGGCGCCATTGTTGAAGATGGTGATATACCGGAAGCATTGGTGGTTAGTATTAGCTGGAAGGAAACTAACGGCGACCTGCTAGCACTGCGTGGACGCGATTTGACTCCCACTGCAGCAAAAGAGATTCCACACTCCGGTGAAGCGATAAAGTTCCAGAATTTTTTACGCAACCAATTATTTCCCCACATCGAGAAAAACTATAAAGGCAGCACGCATCGCACGCTAACCGGAGGTTCATTCAGCGGTTTATTCGCGGTTTACACCTTGCTGACACAGCCGGAATTATTTGATGGCTATATTGCCGCTACGCCTAGCCTGTGGTGGGATGAAAATTCGATTAATGATTTTTTTGAAAAATTTCCGCACAAACCATTAACTAAAAAAACACGATTTTATCTATCCTGGGGTGAACTGGAGTCAGCGGAATTTATTCGTCGCTTTGGTGAAAACCTGAAAAATAAAAATATTCAAAACCTTGAGGTAATTTATACCCCAGTAGAAAATTCAGGGCATTCGGCAGTTTATGCTGAATCCTATACCAAAGGCTTGCAATTTATTTTTCAAAAGTCGGATTTGCTATTACCACAAGCCACCTTAGAAGCGCTTGCAGGTCGCTATAAAAGCAACAGGGATCTTGATGAACTTCACGTTACCGTGAAAGACGGAAGATTACATATTATATTTTCTCACGGCACAGCGTTTACACTAAAAGCTGAAAATAGTAATGAATTCTATATTCAGGGCAATGCCATGACATTCATGGTTTGATCCTAAAAACCATAAACTAGACTTCAATAACCACGGCACAATATCTGAATTTACCCGTATTTAATTGTATTGCTAATTCACCAGGAATATTTACTGTACCAATATGCGCCGCATTGCCCTGCAATTATTGAGTGAACCACTACCGGGGAGCATGGATCACATCGGGCTTAAGTGGTTTGCGCCACCGCCCTCACTACTGCCGTGGGTCCAATGCTATTGGGCTGCGCAATTGCCCTTTTTTTCCACTGTAGAATTTAATGAAAATCTATATCCCGATGGAGGAACCAGTTTAAGTATCGATTTCCAGGAGAATGAATTACCGCGAATTCATTTCAATGCTTACGACCGGGTCAGCAAAATGAATTTCAGTAGCGGCGTGGATCGTATGGGCATCCGTTTTCACCCCGCTGGAGCATTCCATTTACTAGGGCTGGAAATGTCAACGCTGATCGGCACAGAACACAACACAGAAGAGCTCGGCTTGAAGCCATTTCGAGAGTTACAGGAAACATTAGCGAAGACCAATAGCACTCATCAACGCATATGGGAGTTTGATAACTGGTTGTTGCAATTGGCAGCACAGGCCAGCATTCGCCGGAACCCGGTGCAACATCTGTTACAACAAATTGCATTAACACAGGAACCTATTGAAGCCTTGAGTAACAACATGCCTATCAGTCGTCGCCAACTGGAACGTAAATTTCAGATTGAAGTAGGTATTTCGCCTGCCCAAATCAAACAATTGCAGCGCATTAAACAAGCACGCACAATGATCACTCGCCAACCCGACCTGCCATTAACCCAAATTGCAACCGATACCGGTTTTTATGACCAAGCTCATTTCATTCGCCAGTTCCAGAAAATCACCGGCCAGACACCCGGACAGTATCGCCAGAAGAAGATGTCGCAAAAGTACAATGCAGATTAGAGCCCGCGCGGCATTATGGCTCCCACAACCTGACTGAGGAGTCTATTATGAAAGAACGTATTGCCTACCAACAAACTTATAAACTGCAACCGGTACTGGCCCAATCGCTGATTGAAATTGGCGAGGCAGCGGCACAGAAAATAGAACATTCATTGATTCATCTGGTCAAGCTGCGCGTATCACAAATTAATGGCTGTGCATTTTGCCAGCATATGCATAGCAACGAAGCGCGCAAAGACGGTGAAAAACAAGGGCGCCTGGATGTACTGCCAGCATGGAAAGAGGTTCCTGTATTTTCTGCGCGCGAGCGCGCTGCACTCGCCTGGGCAGAAAAGCTCACGCTCATTGCCGGCAAGGAAGTTCACGACGAAGATTTTGCAGAAGTGCGCGAACAGTTTAGCGAAGAAGAGATAGTCAATTTGACATCTGTAATTGTGGCAATCAACGCATGGAACCGCATCGCTATTGGTTTTCATTTTATTCCTGTAATTAAAGATATCTAATCCGAGGAGTTATTATGCTGAAGCTGCGCTGGTGTTTATTATTGCTAGCTATTAGTGCAGGCGGATTGCAGGCTAACCCCCTGCAACTCGCAGAGCAGTACGATGTATTTGATGGCAAGCCAGTTGACTTGCGCCAGGTTGTGGGACAGAAGCCGATCTATATAAAATTCTGGGCCACCTGGTGCCTTGACTGCAGAAAGGAATTGCCCAGTTTGCAGCAAACCTACGAAAAATATCGCGATAAAATTGCTATCTATGCGGTGAATTTAAACATCAACGAAACCGATGAGTTTATTCGCCGCCTTAAAGAAAAAAGCCAATTAACCATTCCCATCATCATGGACAACAACGGCTCCATTGCCAGCAACTTCCAATTCTATGGCACACCATTTCATGCATTGATCAATGCAAAGGGCGAAGTTGTTTACACCACTTATAAGGATGATGCGGAATTACAGCAACAATTGCAGCTGCTCGCAGGCAATAGTGCACCGGTAAAAAACGCCACAACCAAACCCGCTACTGATGCGATAAAGCCGCAGCCAAAGGGGGTATCCCTGGTTTACTTTGCTGCGACCTGGTGCGATTGGTATATGAAAGATATTCATCCGGAAATGACCAGCAATTGCCTGGCAGCAACCAAATTAGTCAACGACTTGCGCCAGCAATTACCGAACACCCCTCTACAATCTTATGTCACTCACTTGTGGACTGAGCAAAAAGACCTGGATGAGTATGTGAAAAAATTTTCCATTCATTACCCGGTAGTGATTGATGCGGATAATCACATCGCTCAACATTACAACACCAGCGATTATCCAAGCTTGCTAGTTTTTAGTGATGGCAAAGAAGTAAAACGTTTTACCCGCTTTGATGCACCTGCCGAGATAACAACCAGTATCACCAAGCTGACAGAGAAGAAGTAATGCCTTTCAAGCAGTAAGGGACCAATAAAAAACGCCGCAGACTGCGGCGTTTTTTATTGGACATGGAAGTTTTATTTTTTAATTGCGCTTATTTTTCCGGTTTTTCCATCAACCGATTAATAGTGCCCAAGGCGATTGCAACCAATATTTCCTGTGCATCACTGCCGACACCACTCCGACAAAAAATTTTGCATTCACACACTACTTGCCTGCTGCTCGCATGAATAGATTTTGCACGCGCCACTATTACTTCACCAACAGCAGGCCTGATGTAGTTCACTTTTAATTCCGATGTTACGCAATCCCCGATTTGGGAAGCTGCTGCGTAAGCCAAACCCAAATCAGCCATATAACTGATCACACCGCCGTGCACGGCGCCATAGTTTTGTTTATATTCGGCCTTAATGGGAAGCGACAACACTACATCGCCGGGAATCGCCGATTCAAACTCAACGCCCATAAAACCACTAAAGGGTTGTTGCGCTAAACTGAGCTTTCCCAATGCTAACAAATCATGCATAACAATAATCCTTGTTGGCGACGCGTTTAATTACAGATCAAGTGCCACTCTTAACAATGCTGCGACGCTAATACCATCGGTAATCTCACCGCGCTTAACCATTTTAATGGCTTCGCGCAGCGGCAATTTTTTATATTCAATATCTTCAGTAGCTTCAAGTTGTTGCTGGCCAGCAAACAGATCGCGCGCAACAAATACCACACAAAATTCATCGGTGACGGAGTTGGATAAATGCATAGTCATCAACTCGTGCCAGCTGTTAGCTTGCAAGCCAACTTCTTCTTCCAATTCACGCTTGGCGGCGGCAAGCGGACTTTCGCCCTGCGGACAGCCACCTTCCGGAATTTCCCAAGTGTATTGGTTGAGTGTATAGCGACTTTGTTTTACCAACCAGGTATTGCCGTCATCATCAATAGGCACAACACCGATGGCGGTATTTTTAAAATGCACCACCCCATAAATACCATCGGTACCTTTGGGTGTGACGACCTCTTCGTGGGAAACTTTAATCCAGGGATTTTCATAAACGGTTGCCGAGGTTTTAGTTTTCCAGCCACCGGTTTTTTCAGCCAGATATTTTTCGCTCATAAGTAATTCTCAACACCAGGTCTCAACACCAGATTGCAACAATACGCTGTAAACTAATAATTACTTTTTAACATCCATGCGCGCGGATTGTGTGTGAACCCCAATTTCGGATAATAATCGTTGGCTTGCGGTGCAGAGAGCAATACCAGCATACAATCAGGTGCCGCTTGCGCCTGCGTTAAATCAATTAATTGTTTGCCGATACCCTGCTGCTGATAATTTTCATGCACAACCAGATCGGCAAGATAAGTGACATAAACCAGATCACTCAACGCACGTGCAATACCCACCAATTTATTATCGTCCCATGCAGTGATGACAATAGTGGCATTATCGATCATACCTTGAAACACATCAGGTTTATCGATAGGGCGACGCGCGCCCAGGCTGGAGGCTTTGTATAGGTCAATGACTTGATTGACCTCGAGCAATGCATCTGTGCGGTATTCAATTGCCATCATAAAATCTCATTAATGCAATCGATGCGGATCAAGTTCTACATGAGTAATATTTGGCCCAAGCATAATGACGCGACCGAAGTAACGATCCGATCCGCTCACAGTAAACTCAAAATAAAAAGCACGCCAAAGCGACAGCACACCGCGATCATTGCGCTTGAACCAGAGGCGGCGCAAATACACAGTTTCATCAAGCAATTGCACATCCATTTCGCTACAGCGTCGCTGCGCCGCCGCGAAGGCACGCTCTTTTACGCGCAGTGCACCACGCCAGTAGTAAATGGTCAGAATGATCAGGGTCAGCCAGAGAATGGATTGCAAATCGAACATGAAGCGGGAGCCATTGCGGGATATAAAAAGTGCTCGCCCGGTTAATCCGGCGAAAATAAAGAGCGCAGAAAATACGGAAGCCTAAAACACTAAGGGGCGATTGATTACTCAATCACCCCTTAGTTGAAACTCGCACAGATTAGAGTGGAGTTACGTTTTCCGCTTGTGGGCCTTTCTGACCCTGGGTTACTTCGAAAGTGACCTTTTGGCCTTCTTTCAGAGTTTTACGGCCAGTGCCGTTAATTGCGCGGAAGTGTACAAATACATCAGCACCGCCTTCACGCTCAATAAAACCATAACCCTTGTCATCATTGAACCACTTAACAACACCAGAGACTAGATCTGACATAGTTTCCTCATCTTGCATCTAAAACGTCAGCGCAGCTGACCGAACAAAAAAACCGACTTTACTAAAAGCCAGAGTGAAATAGCTTGAAATAAAGCTATTGCTCAGGTCGTGGTACGTCCAAGTGTCTTGAGCAAGCGGTTGTCTTACAAAAGCCTAGTCTTGGGGCGGATCTCAATCTGTAGCGGATCAAAATTAAAGCACTTGGCCGCGCCGAGTCAAGCGCTTATCCATGAATTTGGCGAATATCGACACTTTTTGTAATGCTGTGTAACAGGGACACAATTAATCGGGCATTTTTGGATCATCAGCGATTATGCTGATAGCAAAACCAGGCAATTGCTGCGGTAACAACAGCCAGAAAAAATCCATAGGCATTGGCAAAGGAAATAAAACCCGCAACAGCGGCAATTAATATCAACAACAACAACCAATTTAATACGCGTGCAACAATCATTACTTTTGACATACGACCTTCATTTTCAGTGTTACTTTTCTACACCATTCACAAAAAAACCAAACCACTTACAGTGAATTAATCGGAACTGTTTTTATTCTTGCCACGCCAGTCCTGATATTTTTTATGGACACCGCGCGTAAATGCCTGGGAATAATCCTCCAGTAAATCCACACCGACCAGTACGGCAATTACCACCAGCGATAATTTTATCGCCACCAGGTTGTAGCCTATGGCAATCACCACACCTATGGACGCCAGCGCCCAAATTGTGGCTGCCGAGGTTACGCCTAATACAAAACCATCGCGCGCCAGCATAACGCCAGCACCTAAAAATCCTATACCGGTAATTACCTGGCCAATAATACGCGAGGGATCGGTCACGACTTTTTCCGGGCCGGAAAAGTGCGAGGACGCAAACAGGGAAGCAGCGATAAAAATATAGGTCCCCAGGGTAATTAGCGAGGAAGTGCGGATACCGACCGGTTTGCCGCGCAGCTGTCGCTCCACACCAATAATACTGCCACAGAGCAAAGACGTTCCTATGGAAGCCCAATCGAAGGGTGCTATCTCAAGCCAGACATCTAATGGTGCCATCTAAACCACCTGCAAACGCTCACTCACCAACTACGCACAACCCTTTTATTGAACACCCAGGGCGGCATTGACGATAATTTTTTTGACTGCTGGTATGGAGTTTAGTTGGCGCATGCCGGTATTGCGTAACCAATTTACTGTCAATGATTGGCTGCCAAACAAGCGTTTGAAGACTTCCATCGCCGACATCATGCCCAGATTGCCCGCCAACCGCTGGCGTTGGTAGCGGCGCAGGATAGATTCATCGCTTAACGGTAGGCCGCGTGCGAGGGCGCGCTCAACCTCATCAGCCAGGGCAATCACATCCAGAAGCCCAAGATTCACGCCCTGCCCCGCTAGCGGATGTATGTTGTGTGCGGCATCACCCACCAGAGCAATACCCGGCTTGATGTAGCTGGTTGCGTGGCGCTGGCGCAACGGAATTGCATAGCGTTTATCGCAGGCGATGACATTACCCAAACGAGCTTCAAATGCCTGGGTCAGGCGCGCACAAAAGGCATCATCATTTAACGTCATCAGTTGCTGCGCCAATTCATCGTCTGCCGACCAGACAATCGAACACTGGTGTGCATCGCCATTGTGCTGCAAGGGTAAAAATGCCACGGGACCCGTGTGCATAAAACGCTGCCAGGCGGTGAACTCATGTGGCCGCTCTGTGCGCACGGTAGTGATAATAGCCTGCTGGCCGTAATCCCATTCGCGAGTGGAGAAATCAGCCAATTCACGCACGCGGGATTTGGCACCGTCAGCGGCAATAATTAATCCCGCATTTAATTCCAGCCCGTTATCCAATTTAATCCGCACTGCGGAATTTTTATTGGCTGCAGAAATTAATTCGGTCACGGCCGCCGGTTGAATCAAAGTGATGTTGGGTAATTGCGCCATGCGTGCACGCAATTGGTTGACCACCAGCGAATTTTCTACAATATGACCAAGATGGGTTTGCTGCACCTCGGCACAATCAAATTCGATAGCCGCTGTACCCTCGCCATCCCAGACTTTCATTTCGCGATAAGCACACACGCGCTCGCGCGCAATTGCATCCCAACAACCGATGTTGCGCAATAATTTTTCTGAGGCGTGCGTCAGTGCCACAACACGCGGATCGAAATTTTCGCCAGCAAAATGTTGCACTTCATTGCTCGCCTCAATTACCGCAATTCGCAACGCTTGCGCTGCTTCCGTTTGTGCAATGGCGCAAGCCAGGGAAGCGCCCACCAAACCGGCGCCCACAATAATTAGATCAAATTCGGTAGCTGAATTTGTCTCAGCAGCTGAAGGTACAGCAACTTTATTCACAGAAGGGGTTGGTGTTATTGCGTCCAGCTTCCAGTGAAACTGGCGCCCACCAGTACCCATGGTCTGCGCGATAAACTGATCTTTCAGTAACGGAAAATATTCAAGGCTGAACAAGCCCAAATGGCGCAATGCAATCAAAGGCAAATGATCATTGGAAAAAAGGCGCACCAGCTTATCGCTAAACTCAATCGTTAATTGCTGATCAAGTGATTGCCGGTCAAGATAGGTTTGCAATACTGATAAATCGCCCGGCGATTGTTTATTGGCAATTGCACCACGCAGCGTCTCCACTAAACAGGCACAATCGCGCAAGGCGAGATTAAACCCCTGCCCGGCCACCGGATGTAAAAAATGCGCGGCATTGCCCAGCAACACCAGATGCGAACGAATTTGCTCTTCCGCGAGCACCAATTGCAAAGGATAGGAAAAACGTTTTGCCACGCGCGTTAATTTTCCTACGCGAAAACCAAATCGCGTTTGCAGCTGCGAAAGAAATTCCTCATCACTGGCTTGTTGAATTTCTGCTGCTTGATCGGCCGGTAAAGTCCAGACCAATGCTGATTGTTGTGCATGGATAGATTCACCCAGCGGCAATAATGCAATGGGGCCCTGATCGGTAAAACGCTCATAGGCCACACCGCCGTGCGGTTCGGAAAATTCCACATTGGTAATAATGGCGGTTTGGCCATAGCCGCGCACTTGCGTTGCAATACCCAGGCTGCGACGCACCGCCGAATCGCCACCATCGGCTACTACTGCTAATGCAGCGTCGATAAAAAATTCACGTCCATCTGCTTGCACTAGCAAGCGCGCCGAATGTTCTTGCGGAATTAATTGCACTACTTTCGCCGGCGCAAAACACTGGATAGATTTTTGCGCTTGCACATGACCGAGCAACACCTTACCCAGCCAGGCATTTTCAACCACATAACCGACGGCATCGAGATTGTTCGCCGCCGCATCAATCAAACCACCCAGAAAATGCCCGCGATCGGAAACATGCACCTGCGCAATAAGGGTAATGTGCTGCTGTAAATTTTCCCACAGCCCCAACTCACGCAAAATTTTTGCCGTACCGTAGGATAACGCCGTAGAGCGAGCATCAAAGCTGGCCTGATAATGAATTTCATCGGCACGCGCAAAGGGCTGGGCTTCGATCAAGGCAATACGCAACTGCGGTTGACTCACCGCCAACATATTCGCCAGGCTGGTACCAACCATGCCGCCACCGATAATGGCGATATCAAACGCAAGAATCTCAGACATAAATTAACCAGCCATCAAGGCTTCAATTTCTGCCACAGTTTTAGGTACATCGCTGGTAAGAACTTCGTTGCCATCTTTAGTGATGACCACATCATCTTCAATACGAATGCCAATGCCACGCCATTTTTTGGCGACGCGTTCATTATCTGGCGCCACATAAATTCCCGGCTCTACGGTCATCACCATCCCCGGCTCCAGTACGCGCCATTCGCCACCAACTTTGTAATCGCCTACATCGTGCACATCCATTCCTAACCAGTGACCGGCGCGGTGCATATAAAATTCTTTGTAGGCTTCGCTTTTAATTAATTCGCTTACATCGCCTTCCAACAAACCAATATTCACCAGGCCTTCGGTGATAACACGCACTGTGGCTTCGTGCGGATCATTCCAGTGGTTGCCCGGCTTGGCGACAGCGATGGCTTCAAGCTGTGCTTGCAAACAAATTTCATACAACGCTTTTTGTTCAGGAGAAAATTTTCCATTCACAGGAAAAGTGCGAGTGATATCGGCCGCGTAATAATCCAGTTCGCAGCCCGCATCGATCAATACCAGATCGCCATTTTTGAGCGGCGCCGAATTTTCAATGTAGTGAAGGATACAGCCATTTTTTCCACCGCCAACAATCGAGTTATACGCGGGAAAGCGCGCACCGCTCATTTGGAACTCATGCATGATCTCCGCTTCCAGCTGATATTCCATCACGCCTTGCTTGGCGACTTTCATAGCACGCACATGGGCACGTGCGGAAATTTCGCCCGCTTCTTTCATCACGCGTAATTCAGCGGCGCTTTTAAATAAACGCATGTCATTTAAAAAATGACTTAAATCCAAAAATTCACCCGGTGGTGTTGCCCCCGAGCGCACTTTTGCGCGAATGGTATTTACCCAATTCATCACGTGCTTATCGAATTCGCTGTCTTTCCCCATGGAGTAATAAACACGTTGCTTGCCTTCCAGCAAGCCGGGGAGAATTTCATCGATATCATCGATAGGGAATGCATCATCCGCTTCAAATTCACTGCAAGCACCTTCAGGCCCTGCACGATAGCCATCCCAAATTTCGCGCTCGCGATTGCGCTCGCGCACAAACAATACAAATTCGCCGTGCTCACGCCCGGGAATTAACACCAGCACCGCCTGCGGTTCTTCAAAACCGGAGAGATATAAAAAATCACTGTCCTGGCGATAGTGATATTCAGTATCGCGACTGCGCGGGCGTTCGGGTGCAGCGGGCACTATGGCGATGGAATTGGGTTCCATCTGCGCCATTAATTGTTTGCGACGGCGAGCAAATTCGGATTTGGCAATTCTCATAATTTTCCCTACTGCGAACGTGTTTTTAATGTAATTAGCGAAGAATTAATGCAATTGATGTGATACTGGTGCCGTGGTTGATGGATCGAGTGCAGCGTCTTGTTCAGTGGCAAGCTGTTCAGCGGCAAATTCAAAATACAGTGAGGTAACCACTACGCGTACATATTCGGTTACTTCCATATAGTCAGCTTCTGCGCTGGGCTCGTCTTCTTCATCGTCGGCCTGGATTTGCACTATGTCCGCAAGGTCGTGCAACATTTCTTCCGCTTCTTCAGAAATTTCGCGCTTGCCTTGATGATCCACACTGCCGAAGCCGGTTAAGAACCCGTGGCACCATTCGCTCAGTGCGCGCACACGCTCACTGAGCAGGTTGTCATCATCGGGCAACATTAATTTCAGATTGAGCTCACCTTGTAGCTGGCTGTGAGTGCTGTGGTATAAACGGCTGAGCGCGTGGCGCACCTGCTCATCGGGAGCGGCAATAAAATCGAGAAATTCAACCGCATCCAGCAGCCAATTAATTTCCGTGAGCTGGGCGCCACCAGCCAACTTGCCGCACAGTAATCCGTGTAATTCAGACGGGCTATTCAGGGTTCCCAAGGGGGCTAGCAGGTTGGCGAGGTCATCAAAATTCAGGGGAGATTGCAGGTAATCGTCGGGAGTTGTAGTCATGGAGGGCCTCTCTGTCGCAATGGGCGAATGCTACCACGATTGCCAGCTGCGACTCTGCAAAGTTTTTATATAGCAAATTCAATGGTTGATAAGACTCAAGTAAAACCTGTTTGTGAATCATTTAATAACAATCAACTTCTCGAATTTACATTAACTTCGCCTGTGCGATTGACCACCTGCCGAGGGCGCAATATAGTGGGCAACCCGCGCTATTTATTGGTTATTGATAAATCATGTCTGACGATCTTTTACTCGCCCTGGAAACCAAGCTGGATAAGCTGATTCTGCTGTGCAATCGCCTGCAGCAGGAGAATCCGCCCAACTGCTGGACGAGCGTATGAAGGCCATTCGCGGTACCGGTGCGATTATCGGCCTGGAGCGCATCGCGGTGATGGCAGCGCTGAACCTGAGCCATGAATTGCTGCAGGCACGTCAAGCAGGTAATGGCGGCGGCAGCTCCGCCAGCCAGGTGGATTTATTGCGCCTGAATGAAAAACTGGATCGCAGCCTGGCTAATCTTGGCTGATTGCGCTCCAATCATTTTTTCAACAAAGCCCGCCTGTGCGGGCTTTGTTTTTTAGTGCCCTGGATTACGCTCGACGAGTGATATCCGCGCAAATTGAGTGGTTCACACTCATAAGCAAAGAATTCTGTTTTTTACCAGCCATGTTTAAGACGAATATTTGCTAACCGGTTATATAACCCAATCATAATTTCATTTGCGGAAGGCTACACACCTTGGGTTATACTCCGATGCTTCCAACTCGACAACCGCAAATAATCAGCACAAAACTTTGTTGCGCAAAGAATTGCGTCAACGTCGTCGCGCGCTAAGCCCACCGCAACAAGCCCAGGCAGCCGCCTTGCTCCTGCGCCATCTGCTGCAATTTTCTTCCTTTATGCGCGGCCGCCATGTTGCGCTGTACATTGCCAATGATGGGGAAATTGACCCGGCACCCATTGCCCAGCGACTGTGGCAGATGGGCAAGCAGTGTTATTTGCCAGTGGTGCACCCGAGTAAAGCGCGTGAATTGTGGTTTGTGGAATTCACCCCCAACATCTCCCTGATTCCCAATCACTTTGGTATTCCCGAGCCGGATCATCGCCAAGCCCACAAAATGCCTGCACATTTACTGGATGTAGTCTTGATGCCCCTGGTGGGCTTTGATCGCAGCGGTGCGCGTCTGGGGATGGGGGGCGGGTTTTACGATACAACCTTCGCCTTCAAACAACAGAAACCAACCAGTAAACCTTTGCTGATTGGGTTGGCGCACAGCTGCCAGGAAGTGGAATCACTTAGCGCCGATAACTGGGACATTCCCCTGGCCGCCATAGCAACAGAAAAAGAAATCCTGCAAATCCAAACTCCATAAACGACAACTCCCGCCGAAGCGGGAGCTGGTTACCAAATTCCGTTTACTGCTTAACCTGTTAGACAGGACTCAATTGTCAGCCATGGAGTCAACGGCGGCTTCAGCAAAAGAAACCAACGCATTAACATCCACTACCGTGATGCAGACTCCCAAGCAAAACAAAAAAATTACAACTGAGAGAACATCGACTTTCATGGTTGTACCTTACTTGTGACTACAAATTGCAGTCACACCTTGCGCATTGTTATTGGAAAAACACGGACGGATCTTCCACCACAAAACAGCACAGGTACAAAAAGTAATCTGGCTGTGGCGTGCACTAATAATAGGCAGAGCGTTTCAGGAATGAAACCCGCGACAGGTTGAAAGGAGCGACAATTTAATCAAAAAGTCTCAAAAATCAGCAATTTTCCCGTTTTTCTTAGCGTTTTACATGAAGAAGACTGATATTCATCTGTGAAAATTGGTGTTTTGCGCATCCTTGCGCAGCCAGAGCTACTTGGCAGTGCTAGTCGGGCGACTGGTAGCTTCACCCAACCGGCTGCGCACCAGGGCATTGGTATTACGCACACTGTCATTGCCGTTATAGCTGGTCCAACTCACACCGTTATCGATGCTGTACTCAAGCGTCAGGCCAGGCAGCGAGCTATTCGCCTTCAACTCACCATCATCCACAATGGCACCGGGAGGCGGCAGATAAAAACTACCACCCAGCGCAGCGAGCTTGGGCAATTCTTTAACGGCCAATTGCACCGCAAATGCAGCCCACTCGGCATTGCGCGCGTCGATATTTGGCTTATCACCTTCCCATGACGCCTTGTGCCAGGCGCGTTCAGCCAAAGGAATCAAGCGAGGATAAATCATCTCTTCCATTTGCTTGCCGGTACGGATGGTCTCACTCCACACCTGACCTTGCAGGCCGCGCAGGTTTTCCGGTTTTTCCAGTGCCGGCAAGGCACGCCCTACCAATGCCTCCAGGTTTTGGATAGGCGCACCCATGCGGGTTTTATCGGCATTGGCGTAAAGGTTATCCGGCATAAAGCCAAAGACTTTGGCAGTATCTGTGTAACGTGCGGCCCAATAGTAACCGCGCTCTTCCGCATTGGTTTCATAGGGATGATCAAAATACAAATGGGTAGCAGGCGATAAAATCGGCTCATAGCCCGCGTTTGCCAAACGATAGGCGCGGTCAGCTACGCCCCATTCCCAGATGTTATCCCAGGCATTGGCCAGCACATGTTTATTCGCAAACTGGCTGCGATTAAAGGTATTGGTGGGGTCATACATCAAACCATCTTCCCAACCAGCCAGATCCAATCCGCGCAAAGAACTGATCGCTGAAATCTTGCTGACGAAATAGGGCTTGAGATCGGCAACACCCGCCACGCCCTGCTCACCTTTGGCAAACAGCGCATCACAAGCCGGAGATGCTGTCCAGGAACCTGCGCCAACCTCATCTCCCCCCATGTGGAAAGTCACCAGTTTTGTACCAGCCTTGCGATACATTTGCTGCAATTCGTAAATCACTTTATCGGCAAATGCGTAAGTCGATGGCAAACACACGTTGATGGAATTGTCGGTATAGCTTTGTACAGTAATGTATTGGGACTTATCGAGCGGATCAGATAATAAATACTGTTCAGCCTCAGCTTTTTTACCAGCTTTAAGCAATTTTTTGTAACGCGCCTCCATGGATTTCACTGCGGCACGCGCATGGCCGGGCATATCAATTTCCGGAATCACTTCGATATGGCGCGCACTGGCATATTTTAAAATTTCAATAAAATCTGCCGTGGTGTAATAGCCATTTCCTGATCCGGTTTTATGTGGGCCTGTACCGAGTTGCGTTAGCAGACAGGTTTGTTCACTCAGGTCAAAACAGCGATGCGCACCTATCTCTGTCAATTCTGGCAAGCCGGGAATTTCAATCCGCCAGCCTTCATCTTCGGTTAAATGCAAATGCAATTTATTGAGTTTGTAGCGCGCCATTTGCTCAACCATGCGCAGCGTATATTCTTTGCCGTGGAAGTTGCGTCCCATATCGTAGTGCATGCCACGCCATTGGAAACGCGGCGCATCTACCGCCGAAAGTTGCGGAATCTTGTAGCTACTTGCCGTTTGTGCGGGCAATAAACTCAGCACACTTTGGATACCGTAAAAAGCACCGGCGTTATCGCCGCCCACAATGGTAATTTTATCGGCCGCGATATTGAGTGTGTAACCTTCCGCATTGCCGATGGATTTATCCACTTTCACTTCAATCACTTTGCCTGAGACGGGCAAATGATCGGCAACAGTTTTTATCGTTAAACCATAGGCTTTTAATTGGGCTGCAAAATAATTTGCTTCGCTGGTTAAACGTCCGGCGAAATGAATTTGCCAACTGCTATCAAGCACCGTCGTGTCTTTGCGATATTTGACTTCCGCTGGCGTTGGAATAATTTTCGCGCTGGTATCAGCTTTGATCGCCGCTGCATTTACCGCGAGGTTATCCTGATAACGAGTTGCTGCAGTTGCTATCGGATATTCATCATTACTAGCGCGCAACTGCTGTTCTGGCTTGCTAAAAGGCTCAACAAATTCGCTCAGATTTTCGGTGTCTGTGTTAGCAAATACTTCGGCTCGCAACCCGGATTGGGCGATAAATGCGCGCGGCATAAAATCGGTGTAGCTCACCAAATGTGCGCCCGCTGTATAGGGAACTTCCAGTTTTGCATTGGCTGCCAAACCTTTGAAGGCGGCAGTTGGTGATAGCTCGTGTAAATCACCCTGTAGATGACGCAAGCTCAAGCCTTCAACCTGGGTTGCATCCAGCTTGCGCACCGAGTGGAAATAAATTCGCCAATCACCCGCACCCGCCGGTAACGCCGATGAGCCATTGGCGATGGTCAGATGCGCCTGGGGTTTAGCGGCGAAGTTGCTAATCACACCGAAACCCAGCTTGGTATCACGGGCAATATCGTTAAGTTGTTGCTGGGTTAAATTGGCGGCACTGGCGCCTTGCGCAAGTCCGAACGCCAGGGCTAGCAGCCCAAGGCGAGCGCCGCTGACTCCGAACGTTTGAAGGGGTAATTTCATTAGGGGTAGCTTCATTAATTGGACTCCTGCCGCATGGAATTGGGGTTGATAAGTCATCCAATAGTCATTATTGGCGTTAGAATTGTTCTGACAACGTTGTCCAGATTACACCAAAATCCGCAGACCGCCAGTGCCTGAACATAAATTAACCCTGAGAATAAAATGCAGGTTTAAGGATAGACGGGAAATAATCGCTAGTGAGGATTCGGATACTGCTGACGCGCATGAACAACAGCAACCACTTCAATACGTTCAGATGCAACCCGATATAGCACTAAATAATTGGGATGAACCACTATTTCCCTGATACCGGGAACACGGTCGCTGACAGGATAGAGATAGGGGTGCTCAGATAAGGGAATAACTGCATCTTGTAGACGGTTTTTAAGTTTGCGCGCAGCAGTGGGATTTTCCTGCGCAATATAAGTAATGATTTCGGTAATATCCTTGGCTGCAGATGCCAGCCATACCACGGGTAACATCAAGCGCTTTTCCTTTTCGCCTCGGCCGTTGCAACAATATATTCCAAGTCAGCCATCACCTGATCATGAGCAACAACCTGTGTGGATTCTTCCAGATGTTGAGCCACCTTATCTTTCAACCAGTGGTCATAACTGGCCGCCTGCTCTTCGGACTCAAACTCAGATACCAGTGGAGAGAATTTCATATCATCAACCCAGTTGTTGATCGCGAGTGTAGATTCAATTTGTAGGCCTGACACACTGATCAAGATTTGACCTTGACCAGCAAACCATAAACCCGGACTTAGCTCAAGAAAAACTTAAACGCCTCATTCTGGGTTTCATCCCAGAAGGGGTAATTGAGCTCGCTCAAAAACGTTTTTAATTCTGCGTAATCTTTTTTAGGCACCTGCATGCCGACCAGTACCCGCGCAGCAGCCGAGCCGTGGTTGCGATAGTGGAAGAGCGAAATGTTCCAGCGACCAGCGACCTTGGTTAAAAAGGTCATAAGGGCGCCCGGACGCTCGGGGAACTCAAAGCGATAAAGCACCTCATCGGTAATTTGCGGCGCGTGACCTCCGACCAAATGGCGGATATGCAATTTCGCCAGTTCGTTTTCAGTCATATCGACCAGATCGTAACCCTGGGTTTTTAATTCATTCACCAAATCAGCGCGGTCGTTGCCGCCTGCCGCTACCTGCACACCGACAAAAATACGCGCGTCTTTGGCATCGGCGTAGCGATAGTTAAACTCGGTGATATTGCGCTTGCCCAGCGCCTTGCAGAATTCTTTGTATGCACCCGGACGCTCGGGAATAGTCACTGCGAGAATCGCTTCGCGCTGCTCGCCGATTTCAGTGCGCTCGCTGATGTAGCGCAAGCGATCAAAATTGATATTGGCGCCGCTGACAATCGCCACCAGGGTTTGCCCGGTAAGGCCTTTTTCTGCCGCGTATTTTTTCAGGCCTGCCACACTGGTACCACCCGCTGGTTCGGCGATGGAGCGAGTATCTTCAAATATATCCTTGATACCTGCGCAAATTTCATCGGTAGTAACCGTGATGCATTCATCGACGGTTTTGCGCAACACACGGAAAGTTTCTTCACCGATTTGCGCAACGGCAATACCATCAGCAAAGATGCCCACTTGCGGCAGTATCACGCGTTTTTTCTTTTCCATCGCCGCCTTCAAGCACGCCGACTCTTCAGATTCCACCGCAATGACTTTGGTTTCCGGACGCAGGTATTTCACATAGGCCGCGATACCCGCTGCCAGTCCGCCGCCGCCAACCGGAACAAATACTGCATCGATCTTGCCTGGATACTGACGCAGGATTTCCAGTGCGACTGTGCCTTGTCCGGCAATTACATCCGGATCGTCAAACGGATGAATATAGGTCATGCCCTTTTCTTCCATCAGCTTTTTCGCATGAGCCGAGGCTTCGTCGTAGCTGTCACCATGCAATACCACTTTGGCACCGCGCGCGCGCACCGCATCCACTTTGATGGCCGGCGTCGTACGCGGCATAACGATGGTAGCCTTGATCCCCAAGTGCTGGGAGCCCAGCGCCATACCCTGGGCATGGTTGCCCGCCGAGGCGCAAATCACCCCGCGATTGCGCTCTTCTTCGGAGAGCATTTGCAACTTGTTGTAGGCGCCGCGCAATTTGAACGAGAACACCGGTTGCAGGTCTTCGCGTTTGAGCAACACTTTGTTGCCAGTGCGAGTAGTGAGCAGGCGTGCATCATCCAGCGGGGTTTCTATGGCCAGATCGTAGATACGGGCATTGAGGATACGTTTTATATAGGATTCAGGCATGGTGTGTCTTGCTTACAGAGAGAAAAAAGTCGCCGCAGTGTAAACAATTTGGCCGCCGCTGGCACGGCGAATATCCGTATAATGCGGCAAGTTTTTTAGCCTAATGAAGAGCTGATCCGTGGGGCGGAGTATCGGTTTGGGACACGCCGTAAATACATCCCTGTAGGCTTGTCGTCGACATCCATGTCTCCGACAGTCCCAAACCGATACTCCGCCCCGCTCCCCAGTTCACCTTTTTTACGAGACCACCATGACTCAAGATCAACTCAAACAAGCTGTTGCGCGCGCCGCGATTGAATACATCAAACCCAAACTGTTCAACGACTCCATTATTGGCGTGGGCACAGGGTCGACTGCCAATTTTTTTATCGACTACCTGGGTGAAATCAAATCCCTGTTTGCCGGCGCCGTCGCCAGTTCTGATGCCTCGGCCACGCGCTTGCAAAAACTCGGCATAGAAGTGCTGGATTGCAACTCGGTGAGCGAGCTGGTGGTGTATGTGGATGGCGCCGACGAAAGCAATGCTCAGTTGCATTTGATCAAAGGCGGCGGTGCCGCATTAACCCGCGAGAAAATTGTGCGCGCAGTTTCCAAAGAATTTGTCTGTATCGCCGATGGCAGCAAATGGGTGGATATACTGGGCAAATTCCCACTGCCTGTGGAAGTCATTCCCATGGCTCGCTCTTATGTCGCGCGCGAGCTGGTAAAACTGGGAGGCACACCTGTGTACCGCGAAGGCGTGGTAACTGACAATGGCAACGTCATTCTCGATGTACACAACCTGCAAATTACCGACCCGGTTGGCTTGGAAACTCGTATCAACCAGATTACCGGTGTAGTCACCAACGGCCTGTTTGCTGCCAAAGCTGCCGATGTGCTGCTCCTGGGTACCAATGAGGGCGTTAAAACCCTGCTACCTCGCTAGTTTTACGTAAAAATCAGCGCCAGCAACTGCAGCTGGCGCATTCTTTCCTATACTCGAAGAACCTTCCTCCGGTTTTTCGAGGCTTTTCCTATGTTTTCCTTTTCCAGTATCCAGGGCCGCCTGGTTGTCGCTGTCGGCGCTGGTGTCATTTTGTTTGTAATTATCAGCGGCATCGCCATCTCGCTGCTGAGTCGAACCATCACCGATTACAACCAATTGATTGCCGGCGCTGTCGCCCAGGAGCGCAGCATCAACGCCATGAACTTCAAATTCAAACTGCAAGTACAAGAGTGGAAAAACGTCTTACTGCGCGGCAAGGACCCGGCCAAGCTGAATCAATACTGGAGCCAGTTTGAAACCTTGCACAAAGAAATCCAGCAGCAAGGCATGGCATTGGACAAAACCCTGGACGGTGAAGCGCACCAAAAAGTTGATGCATTCCTGAAAGCCCATGAGCAGGTATTTGGCCGCTACAAAGCCGGACTGGAGGCATTCAAAAGCGCCGATTTTGATCCGGCAGCAGGCGATAAAGCGGTGACAGGTATAGACCGCGAACCGAGCGCGCTACTCGAAGAGTCGGCCAAATTAATCAGTGCGCGAGTTGCCAAAGATACCGAACACAACCTGGCTGTAAGCAGCAGTGTGTCGCTTTGGTCCAATGCGCTGATCATCCTCGGTGCCATCTCGGTGGTATTCCTGGTGCTGTTTATTTTGCGCAAGAGCCTGATTGTGCCCCTGGCACAAATCAACTCGCACTTGAGTTTGCTGGCCGAGGGCAATTTCCGCCAGCCGCTGCATTTCTCTGCTTCTGGCGAGTTGGGGCGTTTGAGCACCAGTATCCAGCAGGTGCAACAGAGCATCGTGGAAGTGATTACCGCCGTACAAAACTCCATGAACAGCCTGAGCCAGGCATCCAGCGCCATTACCCAAAGCTCATCCTCACTGGCGACCTATGCCGATGACACTCACCACGCCACCGATCAGGTATCGGCCGCGATTACCGAGATGAGTGCAACTGTGCAGGAAGTGGCCGGTAATGCCAGCGGGGCAGCGGATGCTGCGCAATCGGCTGACAACAATGCCCGTCAGGGGTTGCAGGTAATGGACAACACCCTGAATGCGATCAACCAATTAAGCAATGAAGTTAACCATGTAGGCAGCGCCATGGCGCAGCTGGAAACTGATACCAACCGCATCGGCAGTGTATTGGATGTAATCAAAAGTGTGGCAGAGCAAACCAACCTGCTCGCCCTCAACGCTGCAATTGAGGCCGCGCGCGCAGGCGACCAGGGGCGCGGCTTTGCGGTAGTGGCCGATGAGGTTCGCTCACTGGCTAAACGCACTCAGGATTCCACTGCGGAAATCCAGCAGATTATCGAAGCAGTACAACAAGGTGCTGCCAAAGCCATGAACGCCATGAAAGTGAGCCAGGAAAAAACCGGGGTTACCCTGGAAATGGCCGGACAAGCAGGTCAATCGATCAACCAGATCACGCAGTCAATTTCATCGATTTTGGGCATGAATATGCAAATCGCGACCGCCGCTGAGGAGCAGAGTTACACCGCAGAAGAGATCAATAAAAATATTGTGAAAGTGGTAGGGTTGATTAGCAATTTGAATCGCGATGCACAAAAATCTGCGCAAATTGCCCAGCAACTGGATGGCACCGCAAGAGGTCTGGAAACCCAGATAGCGCACTTCACTATCTAGTCACTGACTAGAATGCAGCCATAAAAAAAACCGGGCGTAATGCCCGGTTTTTTTAACTAAATCCCCACAGATCTTACTTGCGGCGACGCAGACGGCTGAAACCAACCAACCCCAAACCGCTCAGCAACAATACCAGCAGTGATGGTTCTGGCACTTCGGTTTCAGTTTCTGTCTCTGGTGGAGTCCAGAAGAAACCGTGCACTTCGCGCAAGCTGCTGTTGGTGTATGACTTGGCATACAGAGAACCGTCAAAACCTGCTGCATCAAATACATTGGCATTAGCCGCCAGTACAGAACCGCGCACCGCCATGTAATTGAAGTTTACGCTGGTAGCGTTGTAGAAGTTCCACAGGGTATTGGAGTAATTCCAGGCACCATTGAGATTGGTGTTGGTTACACTCACATTACCTGACACATTGATAATTGCCTTGGTCGCAGAACCCAGCAACAACTCAATGCCCGAGTTTTGGAAGAAGATATCAGCGGCATTCAGATTGAAAACAGCCAAATCATCAGTGCCGGTATAAATCAGTTTGACCTGATTACCGTTAATACTGGCAGCGGCATTCGCGCTCAGGCCCTGATAGCTGCTGGCCAAACTGGTCATTTCAGATGTCAGCGCTGTCTTTTTTGCAGACAGGTCAACACCACCAGTGGTGCAATTTACGCTGCCCACGCAATCGATCTGCGCGCCCACGCTCTTGGTGCCGTAGGAAGCCGTTTCGCCGTGCATGATTTTCATCTGGCCGCTGACGTTACCTGCTACTTCCAGACCATCAAAACTTGCCGGGTCCGCTGGCGTAAAATCCTTGTGGTTGAACTCAGACATTTGGGTAGAAACCAGATTGCCGCCCACAAAGGTTGCCCCTTCAACGTGAACTGCACCGGTGAGGTTTCCGCTCAATACCAGATTGTAATCCAGCAGTCCTGCGCTCGCGGTTAGCGAGCACAGACTCAGGCTGGATGCTGCTAACAGCTTGGAATAAATCTTCATAAAAATCCCCTTGCTTGTAGTGTCGTCTTATTTTGCTTTTTCAATAAAAGACATTATTTTATTGATAAAAATTAACAATGAAAAAAGCCCGATATTTTTAGCAAATATCGGGCGTTAAATTGCTATTCAGGAATGCAGCAAAATTATGCCTGCAAGCCCAACACGGTTTTAATAACGATTAAAAGTGAAGCGCAAACGCTCCTCGTTACAACCGCTGTAATAAATAGCATTGGTACCTTCAGCCGGTGTTGCAGAACCGCCACTTGGATGGACACAGAGCCCGGTTGAAGTATTTCTGATGTTGCCGCCGTCATTAATGCCAATTTGCAGATTTGCGTGAGCAGTGCATGACGGCCATACATTGAGTTGAACACCGCTGTACGGAGTTCCGCCGGCAGGATGAACACAAAAACCGGACGGTTTATGGCGTAACATTCCATTCGCCTCAAGTACAAACGAGGATGCTTCCGTACTGCAGTTGGATGAGAAAACCAGTTCAGTCCCAGCTGCCGGGGTGGTTGTGCCATTTTTAGTGGATAGACACATATTGCTGGTGGCTTGCACAATTTTTATGGTGCTTTCCGGTTGTGCCAGCGCGTATTGACGGATGGTTTGCTTGCTGAACATACGCGGGCCATAGCCACGATAGGTATCGTCAGTCGCAATTACAGTTCCCAACCAGTAATCGCGGTACCAGTGAACCCATCCTGCATTATTGCCGTACCGATTGAACTCGGCACCGTGTAAATAACCTTCAGGCAAGGCCACACCCTGCTGGTCATAATGCGCATCATAGCCATGCATCATTTCATGGATAAATACTTCAGTAGGCTCACTATTGCCAGACAACCATTCACTCGCTGGCGTTGCGCCACCATTCACAGTAGTCCATAAGGTGTGATTGGATTGGGCGCTGCGGCCTGGACCCCATCCCCAACCGCCGGGTACTGTGCCGCCAGTAAAGAACACTTGCACTGTGTCGTATGTGCCGCGCGGAACAAAGCGTTGCACATCGTTTGGCAAATTCTCCGCCGCTGGTAAAAAGTTGGTCCACTCATAACCGGTTGAATTAAAGCCGGACGGTGCCGCTTCAAACCGCTCCTCGGTGAAATTCCAGACCATGCTTTGACCGGTAAAGGGGTGTTGCCACCAGGTATTACTGAACATAGCGTAAGACAACGAACGAATTGGCTCATTGGCGACAACACTGGCGCCTGTCCAGGTTACACGGCCATCGGTGATACGCTCCAGCCAGGTTTTCACGCCGGTTTTAAAAGATGTCTGGGAAGCCTCCACTATAGATTGGGCAATAGTTCCCTGTGCATCAACGCCATGCGCTGGGTCGACCACAGCGGTAGAAGGCTTAACGATTAACAACCCGCTTACCTGATATTGGCTTGCCGCTGAGCGCTCGTTGTAACCAACAGCCTCGAGATACCAGCGGCTGTCGGTGGTTGTACAACTGCCAATTGTCGGCTGCGCTGATGCACTGGCCGGCGGAATCAAACAGGTATTTTGGGGAGATTTGAGTCGATAGATTGCCGGACGATCCGCCGTGCGGGCGCGCAACATTTCCAGGGCCCAGGTAGACGATGAGGTATTACAACTCGCTAACGCCGGCGCATTGCTAACCCGGGAAAGACAGGTCTGGGTAGACTCCAGTTTAAAGTCGTAATTGTTGCTGCCGCGATTAATCAGTCGCCATTGCTGATGGGGTTGGGAAATATAATCGGCCCCTACAAAATTGCTGGTGCTGCCACTGCGGCCCAAGGTCGTACGATCAAGGCGCGATGCCAGACGCCACAACCCGGTGTTAAAAGCTTCAGCCTGATTTACTGCGCTGGTTTGGTCTAGCTGTACCCAATTCAGATTTTGTCCCCCGGTGGCAAAACGCACACGCAGAGTGTGGGCTCCAGCACTTACCGGAAAAACACTGGAAGTAAAGCTCTGCCACACCGTCCAGCTATTGGTGTTGGACAATCCCAGCTCAGCCACATAATTCCCGTCAATATACACTTCAGCACGCGCCGCACTGGTCGTAGCACTGCGAGTGGTCAAGGTGTAATTCCCGGCTTGGGAAACATTAATATTCCATTGAACCCAATCACCTTCATCAATCCATCCTGCATTTTGGCCACCGCCGACGTCGTTAGTGGTTTCAAATTGCAAGCCAGACATGCCGTTATTGGTTTCCGCCTGGTAGGTAGCTGCATTAGCTGCAACAACACCTCCAAACAACAACGAGAGTGCAAATCCTGCACGGACAAAATTACCTTTCATCTTCATACCTCAAACATCCATTATTAATTTAACAATGCCGGCCAATCCGGCGAAGCGAAGGGTAATTTTTTTTTGTGACGCGGCTCCAAACCCAAGATGTAAAAAAGAGAATTGCGTCGGCATTTAAAAAAATAATTTCACTTAAATCTTCATACGAAGATTAAAAATTATTCTTTAGCCAGGAATAAATCAGTAATGAAAACGCATGGAGTGAATCTAAAGATGCATGCAGCGGGACATACAGCAAAACAAGAATTAACAAATCTTATCTTTTTATTATATTTTAAAAAAAAACGAGCCTCGGATAAGGCTCGTTCTAAAATATTAAATATTATTTACAGTGGAAAAATTCCACTCGCTTACTGATATAAATCAGGCAATTCGCTTTCAAACATCACAAATGGATTATCAAAAAACGCTTTGAAATTATCCGCCGTAGCCTGCCCTGGATAGGGCGCGTAAAATTGTTCGGTTTTTTCGCGTGCGCTATTGGCATTGCGCCACACCAACACATAGGTAATTAATTGTGCATCCGGATCCGCTAGCACCGGGCCGAGGATACGATCAGTCCAAAGGTTAGGTAACTTCACGCCGTTATTGCCAGTCTCAGTCAGAGCCGCAATCTTGTGACGCAACTGGGCGATTTTGGAAATGCCGCGCAATGCTGCCGTGAAATTGGCTTTTTGTTCATCAGAACTGGCCGTATTGGCTTCGTGGCCCAAATCCCAATAATTATCCAAACCAATCACATCCACATATTCATCGCCCGGGTAACCATAGAAATACTCGCTTTCAAATTTCGCCATATCGATGCGGCTGCGATCAGGTGAAAACGCGAAAATCAAATTGTGTTGTTCTTTTTGATCACGCAAATATTTCACGGTGAATTGATAAAGCGTAATGTAGTCCTGCTCGCTCGCATGACCTTTGCCCCACCAGAACCAATCGCCATTGTGTTCATGCCAAGGGCGGAAAATTACCGGGATTTGCTGCTCATTCCCATCGGCATCAGTCACCACTAATGCTTCATTAAATTTCACAAACGCATCAAGGTATTTTTTCAATTCTTCGTGCCTGGCACCACCGGGAACCAATTCGTGCACCGTGGGGGTTTTATCCCAGGAGTTGCCGCCAGACACCGGGCTGTACATGTGCCAACTGATGGTGATAACACCGCCGCGGATAAAACCTGCCTTCATCCATTCCTGCATTTGTTTGAAATTAACACCGTCCAGATTTTTTTCATGACCCAATTCCAAACCGCCAATTTCCCAACCGTAAACCGCAGGATTGGAGCCTGTCACATCGCGCACATCGGAACGATCCAAATCACCTTCCCATTTAACACCGTAAGCAAGGCTGTCCTGGTGACCAAACAGGAAATGCTTGCCGCGCAGTGCGGCGAGATTGTTGTAGAGCGCAACGGCTGCCGGGATTGCATCCTTATCCACCAACTTGAATGGACGATTGGCCGAGGTGGAATCGACTGCCTGCACAGTTTCCCCGGTAGGCGCCAGCGATGGAGTGGAAGACGTTGTTTGATTGTCACAACCAGCCAGCCCGGCCAACAGCAACAACCCGGCGAGCGGACGAAGAAGGGAGGTAAAGCGGGACATGGAGGCTCCTTATTAAGAGTTAAGCTGACTAAGAGTTATGCAGAACGCAGGGTTTTGCAGAGAGATTGTGTGTTGTCGTTATTATCAATGTAACCGTTTTCATTTGACGCATACTAACAGCCAAAAACCCAAACCGCCAAAAATATCCGGTAAATAAGTGTTGAGCAGGGCAGCTATTTTGCCTAGCCTTGCCGTTTATTTGAGTGACCGGCAACCTGTTATGGACTTTAGTTTCCCCGCCATCGGCATAGTGCATTCCTGTTTCAAGGAAAAATTTGGCATTCCCCGTCAACCCGGGCTGGCACCGCTGGCCGAGGCGGAAATCGAAATGCTGCCACCCTTTGATGACCTGAATGCGTTCGATGGCTTGGAGGGAGCAACCCACCTGTGGGTTCAATTTGTTTTTCACGCCAACAAGCGCGAGGCGTGGAAAGCGAAGATCAAACCACCGCGCCTGGGCGGCAACAAAACCCTGGGTGTTTTCGCCACCCGCTCGCCCACCCGCCCCGCGCCCATAGGCTTATCAGTAGTGCGCCTGCGCGGTGTTATTGCGCGTGAAGGCAAAGTCTTTGTGCAGATTAGCGGCATAGATTTACTGGAAGGCACGCCAGTGCTGGATATCAAACCCTACGTGCCCTACGTGGATTGTGTACTGGCAGCAGAGAACAGCTTTGCTCCCGCACCGCCTGCGCCTATCGCCGTGGATATTCCTGCACAATTGATGGCGTTTTGCATCGCCTATTGGAAGAAAACCGGCACTGACCTCGCCGGGTTAATTACCCAGGTTTTGCAGCAGGACCCGCGCCCGCAATACCAGCAACCGGACCCCGAGCGGGTGTATGGGATGAAATTGCTGGATCTGGATGTGCGCTGGCAGTATCGCGTGGATCAAGCTAATTACTCGATTTACCTGACCCAGCTTCTCCCGCAATTGGATTAAGTTGGACGGTTTAGGATGCAACCTCGGTATCACCCGGGATCTGCTCGCTACGGCGGGCATCGATAATCATCCAGTAAAACATTGCCAGCCCAGCCGCCGACAGAATTACCCCCACCCAACCGGTAGAGGCAAAACCCAAACCAGCATCAATAGCGACGCCACCCAAAAATGCTCCGGCCGCGTTGGCAAAATTAAATGCCGAATGGTTCATGGCCGCCGCCATGGTTTGGGCTTTACCGGCCACATCCATCAAGCGGATTTGTACCGCCGGGCCAATCACCACCACAGTACCCACGCAAAATACCGCAACACAGGCGAGCCACAGGTGAGAGGCGGTCAGTGCAAAGGCGGCGCACACTACCATTGACCAAATCAGGCAGCGCTTGATGGTGCCAAGCAAATCCTTATCCGCCATATGGGAACCGACAATATTGCCCGTGACCATACCAGCACCGAACAGTGCCAGCACAAAGGGCACGCCCATTTCGGTGAGGCCCGCAAGGCTCATGAGGGTGGGTTTCACATAGGAAAATATCGAGAAAAGACCGCCGAAGCCAATCGCCCCTACCCCCAGGGTGATCCACACCTGGCGATTACTGAACATCGACAACTCATGGGCGATACGCACCCCGGTTTGCGCCGGTTCATTAGGTACAAATTTGATGATGCAGAGTGCCGACGCGAGTGCGATCACTCCCACCAGCACAAACGCCGAGCGCCAGCCCAACCACTGCCCCAGCGCGGTCGCGAGGGGCACACCGGCCAGGGTGGCAATGGACAAACCCAGCATCACATAGGCCACTGCGCGGGTGCGCATATGGGCGGGCGCCAATGAAGCCGCCACCAAAGACGCGATACCAAAGAAGGTGCCATGGGGAAACCCGCTCAACAGACGCAGGGCCAGTAACGACTCATAATTCGGCGCCAGGGCACTGGCGATATTAGCCACCGCATAAAGCCCCATCATCACTACCAGCATACGGGTGCGCGAGCGACCGGTACTAAAGATTGCCAGCAGCGGCGCGCCTATCACCACCCCCAGGGCATAGGCGCTAATGGTATGACCCGCTTGCGGAATACTGATGGAGAGCGAGGAGGAAATTTCGGGCAGCAAGCCCATGGAGATAAATTCGCCAACACCTATCGCAAAACTGCCTAATCCCATGGCCAGAAGCGCGATAAAAAATGTTGTTGAGGGAGCTTCGTTCGATACCACTGAAGACGCTGACAAACCGTAAACCTCGAAGGATATGATTATCTACCGCAGATAATCGGCCACGCCATTATAAGAAGTTCAGCCATCGAGAGTAATATAAATATTGACTATAAGATGAGTAAAACCACCTGCCCATGTGCCTGCCGCCTTTAGCCAGCGCGTTAAATATCCGTTATCTGCTCACTGTTGCGACTGCTTTTCCCGCTAGCGCCTGTGGTATGATGCGCGCCTTTTTCAGCCTCCGCCGGCTCAGTTTCCGGCCCCTCCGTCTCCCGTTTGATGCCATTGCTCCCGGAGACGCCGCTGTCCCGCTTTCAATTTTAGGTGCTATGCACTTTAGGAGTTTGTTCCATCAACTGACTCGCCGCGTATTTGAAAATGCGCCCAAGCTAATCGCGGCAGGCTGCTTCTGCATCGGCACCAACCAGGTGGATTTGAAAGCGGCGCAAGAACATGGCGTGGCGGTGTTTAACGCGCCCTACTCCAACACCCGTTCAGTAGCTGAACTGGTAATTGCCGAAGCAATTCTGTTGCTGCGCAATATCCCGCAGAAAAACTTTGTCTGCCATCGCGGCGGCTGGGACAAATCAGCAACTGGCTCCTACGAAATTCGCGGCAAGACCCTGGGTTTGATTGGTTACGGTTCTATCGGCAGCCAAACCAGCGTATTGGCTGAATCGCTGGGTATGAAAGTGCGTTTTTACGATGTAGTGACCAAACTGCCACTGGGCAATGCCAGCCAGATTCGCGAGCTGGATGAGCTGCTCGCGACTGCCGACATCATCAGCCTGCACGTACCGGAAAATGCCTCGACGCAAATGATGATAGGCGCACGTGAAATTGGCCTGATGAAACAGGGCGCGATACTGATCAACGCCTCACGTGGCACAGTGGTGGATATCGATGCGCTGGCTAACGCGATTAAATCCAACCATATCGCCGGCGCTGCGATTGACGTATTCCCGGAAGAGCCAAAAGCTAACGGTGACGAGTTCCTGAGCCCACTGCGCGGTTTGGACAATGTGATCCTGACCCCGCACATCGGCGGTTCCACTATGGAAGCGCAAGAAAATATTGGTATCGAAGTAGCAGAAAAACTGGTCAAGTACTCCGACAATGGCACCACCACCAGCTCGGTAAACTTCCCCGAAGTGGCCCTGCCCGGCCATCCGGATGCACACCGCTTGCTGCACGTGCATGCCAACGTTCCCGGTGTACTGTCGAAGATCAACAAGATTTTCTCCGACAACCAAATCAATATTTCTTCCCAGTACCTGCAAACCAACGACAAGGTTGGCTATGTGGTAGTGGACATCAACTCACCTTACAGCGAAATCGCGCTGGAGCAGTTGAAAAATATTGAAGGGACTATTCGTTGCCGTGTGTTGTTCTAAGTCGCTGCAGCGTGTTGTTCTAATCGGCAACACATTTTTGCAGCATAAAAAACGCCGCACTGGCAACAGTGCGGCGTTTTTGTTTTCAGCCTATGGACCAATTAAGCAACTGAACTTTCTTTCGCAGCTTTGTTCGCTTTGCGCGCTTTCCAAGCCTCATAAACAATTGGCAGTATCGACAGCACCAAAATGCCCAGAATCAACAGGGTAAAGTTTTTGCGCACCACTGGCAGGTTACCAAACACGTAGCCCGCGTAGAGGAAAATTCCCACCCAGAGCACAGCGCCAATTACGTTGTACATCATAAAACGCTTGTAACCCATACTGCTCATGCCCGCCGCAAAGGGCGCAAAGGTGCGGAAGATCGGCACAAAGCGGGTCATTACGATAGTTTTACCGCCGTGTTTTTCATAAAAGGCGTGGGCGCGATCAAGATAATCGCGGCGGAAAATTTTGGAATTGGGGTTGCGAAATAACTGCTCGCCAAAGAAGTGGCCGATGGTGTAATTCACCGTGTTCCCCAGAATGGCTGCACTCACTACTACCAGCGCCATCAAATTCACATCCAGCGTTGTGCCCACCACCAAAGCACCGGTGGCAAACAACAGCGAGTCCCCCGGCAGGAAAGGCGTTACAACTAAACCGGTCTCGCAGAAAATAATCAAAAACAAAATGCCGTAAATCCACAATCCGTATTGGTTAAACAGCTCGGTGAGATGCTGGTCCACATGCAAAATAAAACTGATAGCTAACTGGATGAGTTCCACGGTAATTCCTTAGTCGTCGCTGATAATGAAATGGGTTCCGGGCAGTGTACAAAAATAATCGCGCAAGGTTACAAAGACTTGTTCACGAAAATCGTCACGCTCGTTTACTAATTGGTGACCAGCCCCGTCAATAAATTGCACGCGCGCTTGTGGCAGGCGGCTCTGGATCTGCGTGAGGTTGTAGCGCCAGGCAACGGTTTGATCGTCAGTTCCCTGCAAAATCAACACCGGTTTATCCAGTGCTTGCCAACGCAGGAATTGCGCATGCCAGTTTTTCATCGCCCCCACCCAGCGCACCGAGAGAAAACGCGACTGCAGGCAATCTTGCTCATCCAGAAAACGGATAAAGTCCTCGTCGTGCGAACTACGCGAGCGGCCACGCGGCAGTCGGTGTACAAACTTGTGCACGAGCATATAGAGCCAGCGTCCACGCGTCCACCCGCGCGGCAGGATCAGCGGCGCGCAGAGTGCCAGCTTATCCAGCCATGGCGAGGGGCGACTGTTATCGTAGCGCCACAAATGATTGAGCAGTACCGCTCCCCCCGTACTCTGCCCCAACCCATACCAGGGCGATGGCAACTGGCCCCGGGCACGCCCAAGCACTGCCTCCAGCACATCGCCATACTGATCAAAAGAATCTATCGCTGCACGCTCACCGCTACTCAGGCCATGGCCGGGCAAATCAAACGCCAATACTGCCAAGCCTTGCTCCAGGCCAAAGGCAATAACCTTATCGTAAATCCCCACATGATCGTAATAACCATGTACCACCAGCAGCGTGCCGCGCGCTTGCGGTGGAATCCAATACTGGGTAGCTATGCGGAAACCTGCCGCATCTATTGTGCCCAGTACATGACGCACACCCGGAACACGCGCACTGAAATCCAGTTGATAGCAGCCAAGATATGCCGCTAACAGAGGATTATCCCGGCTGATTCCGCCAAATTCGGGCGCAAAATCCAGCTCCGGCAAAAGCGCTTGCAAGGTATCGGCCTGCTCAGGGGAAAAACTTACTGGCGACATAAAAAGCTCACAACTAAGATGTTATTTGCACTATTTGGATGTAATCGGTTTATTTCATTCACCAGGTGCCTCACCGATTCTGGGTAACTCAGTAACGCAGGGTAAATCGGTGCGACACTCGCGAGTGCTTCCACTATAATCACCGCCATCAACCAAAAATACCCCAAAAATAACAACCAGACCTAAAAACCATAACAACGACAACACCAGGGTTTGAGCTCATGCAAAAACACATATTCAATATTCACGATGTCGTGCTGTTTATGACCGTAGCAGAATGTTTTCTGCTGGTTATTTTTCAGGCGATACTCCCGGTAAAAAATCAGCTAGCTAATCGCCTGCTGAGCACTTTTTTAATTTCCATTGCAATTACTTCTGCCTGCATTCTGGTGCTCTGGAATGACGACGTTATGCTATTCACTACCTTTGATGAATATTTATTGCCTTACTTTTTAGTAATCGCGCAATTGCTCAAGGGGCCGCTGCTATTGATCTATGTCATTGCGCTCACAGAAGACGCGTTCAAGCTGGCGCGACGACACCTGGTGCATTTAATTCCTGCAGCGATCGCTGTGGCCTGGCTTGCGCTCTTCCAGATTGACAGCACCGATTTGCGTTTTCGCACCCTCGGCATGACCGAAACCCAACGGCAAATTGCCAATGGTGTCTGGCACTTTATTAAAGTGATGCCATTCTTTTATGCGCTGGCCGCCGTAAATCGCGTGCGTTTGTATCGCATTGGTTTGCACAACCAGTATTCAAACTTTTCACCCACAGAGCCCAGCTGGTTAAATATTCTCAGCCTCGGCTTTTTATTTACCTGGAGCTTTTCGATTCTGGTGCATGTTATTGCCAATACTGTAGCCCTGGCGGCACCGGAAATTTCTGACCTGTTTGGTATTGCCGAAAATTACATTATCTTTATTTTAATCAACGCCCTGTTTATCAACAGCGTGGTCCACACCCACAAGCTGCTCACCACCAAACCGGAAGTGGCCAAAGACAAGGTTGATGAAAAGCTGACAGATACCGCCATCCAGAAAGTGCAACAGGGCATGGAAATTCAGAAGCTATTCCTGAAACAAAACCTCAATATCGACGAATTCTCCAAACGCATCAACCTGCCAGTCAAAGAAGTGTCCGCCGTAATTAACAAACACTACGGCACCAACTTTTTTGAGTTTATGAATTCCTATCGCGTAGAAGAAGCCAAGCGTTTGTTAAGCGATAGCCAACATGCGGATATGACGGTAATGGACGTATTGCTCCACGCCGGATTCAATAGCAAATCAGCATTCCACCGTTTCTTTAACCGACTGGTGGGTATGTCACCGACTGAGTTTCGGAAGCAGAATATGAACAAAGAGGCGAAGATAGCCTGATCAATTGTAAGCCCCTAGCCACCCCACCCGTTACATTCCGCGGCAACAACGCCTCAACCAGTTCACGACTTGTTGCTTGCGGAAACTCAGTGAATATTTTTCGGTGTGTGGTTGCAGATCTTCAATCCCAGCCCGCACAGCAGCCAAACAAAAAAAGGCGATGAGAATGCATCCAGCTCCATGGATTCCTGCAACTCAATCCATTAATCGATTTGCAAAAATCCACCAGTTGCCGGTGCACATACACGGGCACATCTACTTTCTATATTTTCAACCCTCGCCATTAACTGCTTACGGCATAGACTGAAGTATTTGGGGCACAAGTGTTTTGTTGACAAAACATGACTGCCGAAATACCGCTTGCTTCCTGCGGCGCAAACGGCTCTCATCATTGATCGCGATTACGTTTTTTCATAAAGCCGCCGATTAAATGTGAGGCGGCACGCCAATAGGAAAGAGCTGAAAAAAAATAGAATGGGGTTGGCTAGGGGCTTACTCTGCATAATAAAAAGCCCCGCTTGATTAGCTGGGCCTTTTATGTAAACGACTGTTTTTAGTGTAAGAAATTCATGTCGGAGTTACCATCATCTTTTAACGTAAAATTACTGCGATAATCTTGTGCTTAAAATACCAAAGGCGTTAGAGCTGATGGAGACCATTTCCCAGAAAAATACTTTTCACCAAGCTTTTCTAATTGGACTGATGTTTTATCTTCATTAAATTCATATCCCTCCAATTTCATAAGCTGAGACTTCAGCAAAGGATGATCAGCCTCTAGCGACAAATGATTCCCGGTTGTTTTTTCATAGATAGCTTTCAATGCAAATAACTCAGTAGGAAAAAGCGAAAAAAAAGGAGCTTCAAAAATGTAAGCCCCATCAGATGCTTTTCTCTGTTTCTTTGCGGCAAGGTTATCGTAGAGCATAGATCTTGCCATCCGAAAATCACAATACTCTACTAAAGCCTTTTCAAATAGGTCTGGAGAGTCTGCAAACTCTAGCAATGGTCGAAAATCTCCTATGTCGTCTGTCAGCTTTGCTTTGGGAACCCATTCATTGTGCAACTGCGCAATAATTAGTCGCCAATAAAAATGTGCAAAATCGTTGTTTGCATCGCCTATTCCTTCAGAAAACCCACCGCTGTACATGTAATTTGCGAGCATGCGAGCACTGAACTCTGCTGCAAAATTATTTCCAGACGATAATGCTAACCCATGAAAAAAAATCTGCGCGTATTCAAAACCAGTCGACGTATCGAATCCAATTTCCTTATCCTGCCTATGATGCTCATCAATAATTATCCCCCAATTCATCGTTGCACTGAGAGATTGTATTAGCATCCATCCCGACGCATCCTTATTCAAAATTTTTGTTGTTGCGATATTTAAACCATCTGTAAACAAAAAGCCGGCTCGAGGACCAATTCCACCAGCTTTAGCTTCATCAATATCCTTAAGCAAGGATTTATAAGAAGAATCATAAGCCTTTTCAAATGAATTGCTCGATGAAAGAAGTTGATCAATGAGGATGTTAACTACTTCTTTTCGATTATCCGCTGTTGGTCGCAATTTATTTCTGAAGTTCATATTGTTGCTCAGACTATAGGAATAGATGGGCAGGTATTAGGTATGTACGATTGAGAATTCGTGGCAAATTCTTACAACGCCTCCGTAGGCAACTAGCCTCGGATAAATCGAGGCATTGTTACCATGCTGGGAATTATCATGGGAGTGGCTGTTTGGGAGAGGGATATATATTGATCAAGATACCTCCGGTTAAAAATGAAATTTTAGTCACCGGAGGAACCGTAATAGAAACAATTTTCCAGGTTAGCTGTTTCGTATTTCTACTGAGCCTTATTATTTTAAATAATAAGGCTCAGTAGAGCCTGACAGTACGTGCGCGCACAATGTATCAATAGCGTTTGCCGCGTCATTTAGTTCGAAGAATTTTTCAAAATCTCCCTGCGGGACTACATAAATCTTTCGATCTTTTTTATTTGTATTTAGCATAACCAAATCGTTCCATTCGGTTTCAATGAAAATTTTTATATTTTCCGGATCGCCAAGCTCGCTTTCAATTCGGCGTAAAACTTTTTTGTGTAACTTCTCTTCTTTTCTATAGTCTGAAACCCGGCGCCAATTACCAACATGGGCGGGAAGATTTATAGGGCGCCCATAAGTATAAAAAGAGGCTATCATTCCATTAAAGTTTGTGTAGTAACCATGCAAAAACTCAGGTAATTCTTGATAAATTTCATCCCAATTTCGCAAATCATCACCGGCTTTAAACGGTTCGATAAAAACCGCTAAATCATTCGCGTTTGCGATAATGCTCACTAGCGAGGGATAAGCTTTATCCCGCACCAGATAGGGGCCTTCTGAAAGAGAGGTCAATCTCTCCCAGGTTTTGGGTTGAGTATTTTTCAGAGGTTCGAAGAAAAAGTTTTTTCCCTCAACAAAAGCATGTTTTGTTTTTTGGGACAACTCATTCACGATTAGCAGGTTGTCAGGGACTTCCTGTCCCATCGACCAAAAACCCTCATAACCTTCTTTAGTATTGGACCATTTCCAGTTGATTACTTGATGTTTCATTTCCGCCCTTACTGTACCAGCAGCCTATCCTCGCAGCTGAAAAAGCCAGCCTCATGATGAATTCACGAGACTGACTTTTTTATGCAGACGGATTGTAAGTTAACTACCATCAACCTTAGTTGTTTCGAACAGTGCATTATGATCCATTACTTGTTTTATTCGGTTTTACGAACTCAGCATTCGAATTAACCGCTCCTTTGAGTAATCCGGATCGCTTTGTTACCAGATAGTTATTGATTATTGCAATTGGACAAAACTCCAAATCCAAATCACTAAAATCATTAATAATAGGAAGTTTAAAGTTTATATTCTCTGGATCGTCCAAACATAAATCCCAACGCCCGCCTAGTTCTTTCCGAAAAACTTCTCCCAAGTATCGAGAGCAACGATTTATAAATTTATCGTCTCTCACACTTCCTTCAATACTATCAATAAAAGATTCCAAGGTATCTAAATTGGAAATCGAATAATCAAGCTCAAACCTATTTTCTCTTGCTAAAGCAATAAACTCATCCAAAACATCATCCATTTCAAAAATGAAGTACTGGAATTTTTCGATATCCTCTTCGTAGTTAATATCTGCACTCATCTTGTTACCTGTCTATTTAATAAGCGGTCCAATGTGATATTTAATTCCTGCTTTCTGAAGAGCTTCTAACAATGGCTTTGATGCGCCTTTTTCAAGAACCCATTCTACTCGATAACCTTGATTCACGAGCCAAGCATCTTTCTTGATGGCCATTTCATTAGATTTAGGACCTAAAGATGAATCGATAGTTGTTAACGATTCCTTGCCTGTTTTTACTTGAACCAATAACCGATTGTCTTCTACCAATGAGTCGATCTGTCTCGGACCATATGGGGTTTTGATAACGGCATTTCTACCCCCTAATGCCGCTCTATACTCAGCTTCACGCTGGAGCGGACCAGAGGAGTTTTGCATATTTACATCATACTGTTTACTCCAGCGTTCGTAGCTCCACGCTTTATCATTGCCAGCATTACGTGCCTGGTAATCAGCCCATCTCTGATTTTTATGTTCAATTGAACCAGGTGTTAATGCATTTGGTGCATTGCTGCTTGGATTATTTGCAGTTGGGTGTGGCGCATCACTCCTATTTCGCTTGGCTGCAATAAGTCCCTTCAATCCCTTTATTAATTTAGATGCACCAAATGAAACCAGGGTGGCAACTCCAACAATCCCCAAGGTCATGGCTGTTGCTGTTTGCGCGTCAACTCCAGTTTTGCCCTCAATAAATTCAGCGGTTTTATTGAACACCATTTCGGTGCCTTTATCTATCAGCTTGCCAATAGGGCTTTCTGAAATCACAGTTCTAAGAGCGAAAGCAACAGGACCTGAAGCTATATCAAGTGCAAGGGCGCCATATTTTAAGGCCCAGCTTCCCTCAACTAGTTGACCTAGTTTTTCCATGCCATTGCCAACTGCAGATAAAGCGGGCTCGGCCTTAAGCAGGGCGTTACCCATCCAATCAAGTTTTATCCTTTTCCCTTCAACAACAACCGGATCTAGTTGTACTGCTTGTAATGATGCAGCTCGTGTAGACGCTTCTTGGGCGTTACTTTCTGGAGGCACTTCCTCCACAGTAACATATCCTCGCCTCTCTCGTTTGCTATAACGATCGCTCGCGTCAACAACTGCATTTATATCAACTTGCTCCTGCAGCTCTGCCATTGCTGCACTTTTTTCCTTACCGCTCAATGTGCCAACAATCTCTCCAATTAACTCTTTTCTTTCACTATTGGATCCAGGATCACGCTGATCGTTGTACATCCGTTTAGCAAAATCTCTTAATTGGTCATTCGAGACAGTTACGCCCTCAGCAACAGATTCTTTAAGCCTGCGTTGTATGCTTGAAATTTCCGTATCTTTGTTAACGACACTGCTAACAATTGTGCTGGCTATTGCGTTCCCAAATGCATCAACAGCAATTTGTCCCCAATCTTGTTTTCCTCCCACTCCCATTAACCGGGCTGCAGTTGTTCTAATAGCTGAACTGGCAAAGTTTTTATAGAGACTGCCAAGGAAGTCTTCACCTGCACTTGCACCTGTAACAGCGTCAATAGCACTATTGCCAGTTTTTTGTGTAAGACCGGCGGCAATGGTACTGACCGCCATATCTTTCCAGCTAAAACTGACATCTACACCCGCGATACGATTAGCGGCCTGACTTGATAAATATGCAGACGCACCTCTAGCATAACCATTTTGTAAAATGGCTTTGGTTGCACCTGATGCACCATTTGCATAACTACCGATCCCGGCAGTGAACGCAGCAGTTAAGCCATTTGCAAATGCACTTCTTAGGCTTACCTTTTCTTGCTGTCCAGTAGCTACACCAACGATTTGTGATCCAATACTACCTACAACTCCGCCCGTAAAGGCCGCCGCCGCTCCAACGGCAGCGAGGCTGGAGGCTGCAAGGCTACCTACAGCAACTGACGCACCGGCAAGCCCACCTGAAAGAGCTGCACCACCGATAGCCATCATTCCTGTTGCTCCGCTAGCGGTGGCCGTAACGCCCATCGCCATAGCAGCTGCACCTGCTGTCACCACCGTCAATATCACTGCCACCACAATAATCGCAATCATCGCCAGTGCATTACAGCTGCTCTTCGGCGGTGGTGGCGGGGTTGGGCTTGGAGTGGTGTCCCCGATAATTTCTTGCGGGTTATAAGGTTTAAAGGTGGTTGAGTTGTTGTGTTCGCTGCGCGCCACGTTGGGCAGGCGCAGGGTTTGGCCGGCGTAGTTGGTCAGTGCTGCATCGGGTGCAACGTTGATACCGTTAGCGTCGGCGATCAGATACCACTGGCTGCTATCGCCCCAGACTGCCTGGGCAATACTGAACAGGTTATCACCGGAATTAACAACGTACTGACCGGAGGTAGCAGCGATATCATTAATGATGCTGCCGCTGGTACTGCTATTACCCGTTGCGCCGGTGATACCCATGTCGAACTGGTTGTTCTTACCCAATTGCGCGACTTGGTTGCCATTCGTATAGACATAGCTTTGCTGCCAACTGGATCCTTCATGCGGATATTCCTGTTTGAAGACAATCTGGCCCTGCATGTTGTTGATGAAACTACGAGAGAAACTGTTGTCGCCCGTAGCCGCAACATAGGTCAGGTTGCCGCGCAAATCGAAGGTAAAGTTGGTTATCCCATCGGTACTACCGCTCTGCGAGCTATGTGCTCGCTCTTGCGTCACTTTGTAGCTGTCGAACTTACCTGCGGTACCGTAGGTATTGGTGTAAGTGATGGTGTACTTTTTCGAACCATTGTCATAAACGTCGTAGTTGTAAGTAAGCAGGTTGCCCGCACCGTCATAACCAGTGTAGGTAGTGACACCCGTTGTTTTTCCATTTTCTACCGTTGTTTGTGAGTTCAGGCGGCCATCTAACAGGAAAGTATTGTTGGTCACCGTGTTGTTGACCTTTTGATACTTCATGTAACCCTGGGTATCGTACTGACGGCTGTCCTTGACGGTTAACGATGCATCCTGACCTGCAGTGATAGAGGTGAGAGTGAAGTTTGCCGCATGACTCAAGGTTCCACCGGAAATACTGTAAATTTGTCCGGTATCCGTGTACTTATAAAGGTTCTGATAGCTGGAAACACTGGTTGGCGCGCCGCTGCCGCCTTCCCAATAAGGGTTGGCGTACTGGGTGCTACCTGGCGTTTCGGTATGCGAACGACGGCCGGCTTTGTCGTAATCGATAATCATGCCATTGGCATTGGTGATCCGGCCTTCGTTGTCGTACTTGTAGTTCAGGTACTGATTTGTCTCCGTAGAACTGCCGGTGGTTTTAAACCGTGATGCCACTTGCAAGCGGTTACCAAACTCATCGTAGGTATACGTCAGATTACCCAAGGTGTTGGCTTCATTTACCGTGTCATACCCGCCACCCGAAGAACTTGCAATTTGACCGCTGGCATTAACTTGCTTTAAGCGTCCCAGCTCATCGTAAGCGCTATTAGTTGTGTAGGCGTACCTGTTATTGATTGGATTGGTTGTTGAATACCACGTGCCTTCACCGCTCGGGCCACCACCACTGTTTACAACGGGACGAGTTCCCACACGGTTGTGTGATTGAACCTGACGAACTTGCTGACCATTGATGTTGTAATCGTAGCTAGTCACATCCGTGACCGTATCTACTGAATCGTAAGTCGTTCCTGTGGAGTTGGAGACAGCCGCATTATGGTAATTTTCCGTCCATGTTTCACTCGTTGATTTGAGCAAACCGTTTTCGGTATAGCCATACGTACGTGTACGGCCAGAGAGTGTTTCCGTAGCAGTTTGACCAAAGTCGTTATAGGTGTACGAGGTTTGGTGGCTACCAAGATCAATATGGGACTTAAGCTGGCCGACTTTGTAGTCCGTCGTGTCGTAGGTCCAGGTCATAATTCCACCCGCACCATCAGTCTCTTTCTCTCTCAGATTGGCAAAGTTATACGAGGTAGACTTAATGATATTTTCAGCGTTGCGCGTTTGGATAACATTATTGCGCTCATCGTAGCGATAGTAGTTAGCATTCCCCGGGGTAATGGTTGTCACCGACTGATATTGGTAAGAACCACTACCTTCCGCACCATTACCACTCGGAACCCATACCCATTGCATGCTTGATGTACTAGTGGATAACTTGCCATCCGCAATACGGCGCCCTGCCTGGTCATATTGATAGCTTTGCAACACGACTTCATTGCCCGTAAGGCTAAGTGTCGCCTGGGTCGAGCCAGTACTCACGTAATAGTTGGCAGTGTTGTTTACATCTCCACCAGCAACATTACGCAGCACGCTGCGACGCAATTGATTGCCATTGGCATCAAAGGCATCGACAGTTACTGTACCTACACCATTACGGGTAGCGACCTGGTTACCGAACCCATCGTAAGCATATTCAACACGAACGTTGGTTCCATCCACACTTGCAGTTAGTTGACCCGCCTGATTGAATTCACTGCGACGCTTGCGTGTCTCGGTACCATTGTTTTTCTGGACGTCCTCGACACTGCGACCAAGAATGTCGTAATGGATTTCATGGACCAGATTGGAGGTTCCAGAGAATACCTCAGTGATAACCTTGTTATCTGCGTTATAGGTGTAGGTTGTGAAGCTACCCGCCGCATCAGTACGCTTGGTTATGTTGCCCCAACGGTCATATTCCTGACTGGTTTTAGGGTTAACCCAGGTTGTATCCTGATTAGTAGCGGCCAGCGTATTTGCTGCAAGGTCCAACGCTTTGAATTGCGGCCCACGCTGAATCTGCGCACGACCAAGAAGATCATAGACAGTTTCGGTAACGCGAGTAGACGTACCATCTGTAGCAAGGTTGTTGCCCTGCTGCTCCACACGGGTGTTCTGCCCTGCCAGATTATAGAAATACTTGGTAGTACCATCCTGGGCAATCTTTTGACTAACTCGACCAGCTTTATCGTATTCATAGCTGGCACTGATTGCCGTAGTAAATCCGCTGGTGGCGATATTTCGTAAGCCATTGGCATTGAGGCTCGCCAGTCCCCATACTACTGATTCTGTGCCAATCTCACCGAACACGTTGTAAGTCGTAACCTTACCTGACTGCTGCCTGATATTCGCACTGTCGGTATATACATCCACATTTGCGATCTGGCGACCGGTCAAATCGTAGACGTAGCGTTTTTCCAGCGTATTGGTGTAGTTACCGGCAGTCCAACCGACGAAGGTCGCACTGACGGCTTGGGTTTCCTTAATAAGATGGCTGCCTGCGTCGTATTGTTTGTATACGATGCTGCCTAAAGCGTCCGTCGTTGCAATTTCATTGCCTGCCAAATCATAACGATGGGTGATAATCAGGCTTTGGCCTTGCTCTACACCTTTTGCGCCGCCTGAAGTATGAGTTTCGCTAATCACCGCACCGAAAGCATCCAGCGCATAGGTGATAGTCGGTGCCGCATTTTGAACCTGATTGAGGAATGGGTCATTACCTGAAGTGCTGGTGCTGCCGGCTGCTTTGCGGGCAACGTCAATAGTCCGCGAGGTACGGCCAAGTTCATCGTACTCCGTCGTGGTTTTATTGTTAGCTGCATCGTACTGATTAGTAATGTTGCCGACTTTATCGTATTCGCCCCTCCAGGTGGTCACGCTACCACTGCTGGCACCATAGGTAATGTTGCCGTTAACATCAGTACCAGTGATACCGTAGTAGTTCAAACTGCTACGAATAATATCAGTGCGTTGATTTAACTCGTTGTACAAATAGGTCGTTGATCTATCGTTCGCATGAGCTGTGGGAAGCGTAGGCAAGCTGATAATACCGGAAGTGGTTGCCCCCATTGTTGCCAGCGCAGAGGAGGAAACCGCATTGGTATATTCGTATTGTGACTTCAGATTACCCAAGGCGTCATAACCATAGGACGTATAAAAGCCTAACGAATCAATATCTACCGTTTTTTGGCCAAGACTATCGTAATAATGATAAGTTTTAGCCCATTCACTACTGCTAATCTGGACTGATTCTCTTACTACCTCGCCAAATGCGTTGTATTCGTATTTAGTTGTCGGGGTTCCAGCCAAAGCGCCGGCGGCTGATTGACTGTTTGTCCCTGCGGTTTTGTCAGCATAGAAATTGGTTGAGATTGCGGGCTGCGCAACAGCGGTCTTTCTACCAAGTACATCATATTGAATGTCGATAACTCTGTCGTTTTGATTGCCTTGAACAACTGCGGCACCAACAGCATACAAACTACCTACTGCACTAAGTGCACTGTTGCTATAACGGGTAATGGTTTTTTGATTACCCATTGCATCGTAGGTGTACCCGGTTACCTGATTTAATGCGTCAATTTCATAAGCTACTCGTCCCAACTTGTCATACGACTTAGTCTGGTAAATAACATCAGTAGCGCCAGCACCTACCTTAATTGTGTTTTGCACTGCGTTACCAAGCGAGTCGAAGGTAACCGTAACTGTGCGCTGAAAACTACCAGCAACTTCGGCAGATTGTACTTCGCCTGTGGCTGGGTTGTAGTAGCCAGGCAAAATAGTAACGGTCTGACGACCAAGTTTGTCGTATTGATATTCGGTCTTGCGCGCTGAGGTAGTGCCATAGGCTTCGGTGCGGAAACGCACATTACCCAATCCATCGTATTCATTGTGGGTGGTAATCGCCTGTAGGCTTGAGGTTACGACACCGCTGGCATTGATACTGGCGACATAAACTTCTGGCGTTATTTCATCCGTTAAGCGGTTTGCCTTGTCATAGACATAAGTCCAGGTTTTCTGGTTCTTATTGGTTAGGCTTGTGCGGTTGCCAACGGCATCATAGCCATAGCTCTCTACTTCATCTTTCGCGTCAGTAGTGGTTTTTAGACGGCCAGCCTTATCGTAGGTATAGCGCTCACCGCGAGTGACAGAATCGGCAAGTGTATTCGCGGCACCTGTTGTCCCACGCAACGCTTTCAGGTCTGACTCTGTACGGGGAGTGCTAGAAAGCACCTTCACCGCATCACTATAACGGCGCTGTTCAACAATCTGGCCGAGATCGTTGTAGATCGTTTCAGACAAATAGCCCAGGCTATCAATTGTAAAGCGCTGACGTCCGATCTTGTCGTAAACATACCCGGCTACCCTGTCTGGTGACGCAGGATCACTGCTAGGAACAGGAGTTACGCTGGTAATTTCCAAGGCAGCAGTATTAATTGCAACCGCTTTACTGTAGCGCGTTGTCTGAGTCAGATTACCAGCATCGTCATACTGGTTATAGGTGACATAACCCAGCATATCAATGCTATGGGTTTGGCGATTATTAACATCGTAGATGTACCATGTACTATTGTTATTGGCATCAACACTACGAATAACATTGCCATTTTTGTCATAGTAAGTACTGGTTGTAATTCCCAGGCCGGAAGGATTTTGTGGTGTGACCGGATCGAGAATGGCTTGCTTTAGACGCCCATCGTTATCATACACATAGGCAGTAACCCGATCTTTACTAGCATCAGAGATTGGACTAAGACTCTTGACTTCGTTTCCAAAACTACCTGTCGCGAGCCGGTTGGAATACTGTGTAACCTGAACTAGGCGGCCGTTGTCATCATACAAATTACCGGTAACTTCACCCAAGGCATTGACGGTGAACTTAAGCTGGTTTGCCTCATCATATACATACCATGTACTGTTACCATTAGCATCTATCCGACGACTGACGTTACCATTGGCATCGTATTTATAGGCAGTGGAGTTAAGCATGCCATCAATTTCTTCAATGCGACGCCCCACTTTATCAAACACATATTGAACTACCTGCTGGTTTTGATCAGTCGTAGTGCCCTTGGCAACAGTTAGGGTATTGCCAAGACCATTGTAGGTATAAGTAGTTTGTAATTTGAGCCCATCAGGATCAGTTACTACTGTGCTCAATTGGCCATTACGGTTATAGGTATACTCAGTCACACGCTCTACCGCAGAACCAGCACCATACGCCTCAGTTATTCGGGATTGCTGGCCAAGCGTGTTAAACGTGTACTGCGTTCGCAAATTGAGGCCAGTTGGATCTACCGCACGAGTAATCACACGATTAAGCGCGTCATAGCTCAACTCTACAACTGTGCCTAGCACATCAGTAGTGGTCTTTAAACGGCCGCTCTGCTCATAGGTATTGTTGGTCACAATTTTATTGGCGGCATCGGTCACTTTTAGCAACTGACCATTCGCGTTGTACTGGTACTTGATGCTACCGCCCTTGCCATCAGTTACCTTGGCAACCTCGCCTGAACGAGTTTTATAGGTTGTAACAGTAATATTTTCCGGCGTTGTAACAGTGAATGAGCGATTGGCATCGTTATAGGAATAAACAGTCGCACGACCAAAACTGTCATACACTTTCAAGGCACGACCAAAGGTATCGTATTCAGTTTTATTTGTGTGGAACAGCGGATCAGTAACGGTAACAACACGGCCACCATTATTGCCATCGATAGTATTTTTATAGCTATAGCTGGTGACTTTGCCACGAGCATCTGTCGATGTGGCAATGCGACCGAATGCATCGTATGTAGAACGGGCGCTAAGGGCCAATCCACCAACGTCATTAATAGACTGAATTACCTGACCAAGGTTGTTGTAAACGAATCGGTTGGCAACATTGCTACCAGTAACAATGTTAATGATTCGAGTTTCAGTCTCGCGCTCACCAAAACTGTTGTAAGTAAAAGAAGTTTTAAAGCCCTCGGCGTCCGTCTGATTGTCCAACAAGCCTCGCGTGTTATAAACCGATGTGACTTTCTGATCTCGACTCGGATTGTTAGTATCGATCAGATTAGTCACATTGGTCGCGATATCGGCAGCATTGCCCCCGGCGAGACCGGTAGTGCTTAAAGCCTTGAAATAATTAATACTGGTTTCAACTTCACCAAATGCGTTGTATTTGTATTCACTCACTCCACCCGTTGCATTTACTGTGTAGCGGAGACGAGAGTCTGCATCATAGTAATAGAAAGTTTTATTGCCATTTGCATCTGTCGTTTGGATTGTACGCCCCAATGCATCATATTTTTTATCCATCCCATAGGTAGTGACAGCGCTATCGATCGCATTCTTAATTTGTACAACTTTTTGGCTGGCACTAAGGCCAGTATTCTGTTGAATGCTAGTAATTGTTGACGATAACACAGCCTCACCAACACCGATTACCGATCCTGTAACCTCACCAAAAGCGTTATAACGGGTCCGGCTGCCGCGCTCCGAGCTGGTACCATCAACCTCTGTTTGCCCTGCGCCAGCCAAGGTGCGGGTCAATCGGCCTGCGCTGTCATACTCGTAGTTGGTTTTAGTGCCATCAATAGCAATTTGTTCAGACAAACGCCCCTGAAGATCATAATTATCGAGACTACTCTGAACACTGCCGGCTTGTGATTTAAGGCTTGAAAGTGTAGATGACACAGTTGGTGCAGTTGACACAGTGTATTGATTGGTTGTTCGAGTATTGACTGCTTCATTGTAAACAGTCTCAGTCAAGAAACCTTTCTCATCAACGGTTCCCGTTATTCGACCTAGACCATCATAGTAATACCAAGTACTGACATCATTGGCCGATGCTATTGGGCGCAGCGCTGCCAATACATCCACATACGGATTAACCTCCGCACTTACGGCGCTGATATTCGCATTGGCTGCCATGGCCGCAACGTTAAATGATGGAGCCCCGGCCGCTGACAAAGCAGCGAGAACAGATATATTGAAGAATCCGGTCGCAGTTTGATTGCTACCCGCTGTATCTGTCGCCCGCACTCGAATCTTGTAAGAAGAGAGCGCAGATGAGGGGGGCGTACCACTGAATGTTTGGGCACCAGGGTTGAAACTTAACCACGAAGGTAAAGGGTCATAACGTGTGTAGTAGTAACCACCACCTTCACCACCTGAGGGTTGCCATACCTGAACCTCCAAGTCAGCTGCATACGTAAGCACATCGCCATTGGCATCAGTAAAAGCGCCCGCTGGAACTTGATAATTAAAAGCTGTATTTTTACGCGCTGTTTGGGTGCCCATACTGTTTTGGTAAACGGGAGCCGCCTGCGTAAGAACGGAAATACTGAACTGTCCACTAGCCCAGGCACCACTCGGATCGGTTGCACGCACCTGAATATCGAATGTACCAGAACTGGGTGGGGTACCACTGAAAGTACGGGTACTGGTATTGAAGCTTAACCAGGATGGC
>JAGKWY010000077.1 GCA_021151625.1 Gammaproteobacteria bacterium
CCTGCTCTTAACCTAGGCGCCCTTTTTTCTCCAAGCTCTGGTTGCTGTTATGACCTACTGTGTCGCTATCAAAGTTAATGCAGGTGTAGTCTTTTGTTCGGACTCCCGCACCAATGCCGGTGTTGATCAAGTCAGCACCTACAGCAAGATGTATCACTTTGGTATTGAAGGCGACCGCCAGCTGGTCATCAATTCCGCTGGGAACCTGGCTACCACCCAATCAGTGATCGCCAAAATCCGTAAAGACATCAAAGACGGCGCCGATATCAGTCTGGCCACCGTAACCAGCATCCACGATGCCGCCGACTATGTAGGCGAAATCAGCGTCGCCGTGCAGGAAAAACACGCCCAGCACAATAGCAATGTCAGCTTTGAAGCCAGCTTTTTGCTGGGTGGCCAAATCGGTCTGGAAACCCCGGCGGTCATGTTGATTTACCCACAGGGCAACCACATCACTACCTCGGACCAAACACCATACCTGCAGATTGGCGAGAGCAAATACGGCAAACCGATCCTGGATCGTATCCTCAAGCCCGAAACTGCGCTGGATACAGCCTCACTCTGCGCCCTGGTTTCCATGGATTCCACTATGCGCTCCAACCTCACCGTTGGCCCGCCGATTGAACTGATGACCTATGCCACCGACAGCGGTGCCATGAAACACAGTACCTTCGCCGCCGACAACGAGTACCTGCGCAACCTGACCAAATCCTGGGATCACCAAATCGTCCAGGCCTTCCTGCAGTTGCCGCCGCCGCCGCAGGGTTGAAACCCTCTACCCCATAAAACGCCGCAGCTACTGCGGCGTTTTTGTTTGTACGATTTAATACGGGTGAATGGAGCAGTGCACTTATGGTGCAGATATTGCCTTACTAACCTCGACCAGCGAAAAGGCGAGCGCATCCGCAATAAACGTGAATGTCACAGCATCACAACGATTGGCGATGATAATAACTTGCCCTTTTCCCAGCCTGATGCACACTTGGCGCGCCTGGTGTTTCCGGAACAGTGCACCCATTTAAAATTTGAAGTGGAAGTTATCGCCGAGATGACCTCCATCAATCCCTTCGATTTTTTCGTAGAGGATTATGCCGAGCAGGTGCCGTTTGAATACGACCCGCAATTAAAACGCGAATTAATTCCCTACCTCGAAATTGCCGAGGCTGGCCCCTTGCTGAGCAAGCTGGTCAATAAAATCAAAACCGAAATTCGCCATCGTCAGGTCACTGAAAAACCCTGGCACATTAACGATTTCATGGTGAATATCAACCAGCAAATCCAACAGGATATTGGCTATGGTGTGCGCCTGGAACCGGGCATACAAACCTGTGAAGAAACCCTGACGCTCGCTAAAGGCTCCTGCCGCGACAGCGCCTGGTTGCTGGTGCAGGTTTTTCGCCACCTGGGTTATGCCGCGCGTTTTGCGTCCGGTTATTTAGTGCAACTCACCGCCGATGTGAAAGCACTCGATGGCCCCAGCGGCCCGGAAAAAGATTTCACTGATTTGCATGCCTGGACCGAAATTTTTATTCCCGGTGCCGGCTGGGTCGGGCTCGACCCCACCTCGGGTTTATTAGCGACCGAAGGCCATATTCCCCTCGCCTGTACACCCGATCCAATTTCCGCCGCACCCATCACCGGCGCGACCAGTAAATGCGAAGTGGAATTCAGTTACAGCAACGAAGTATTTCGCATACTCGAAGACCCGCGCGTAACCAAACCTTACACCGAAGAACAATGGGCGACGATTAATGCACTCGGCGCCGCTATCGATAAAGAATTAATTGAACAGGATGTGCGCTTAACTACCGGCGGTGAACCTACGTTTGTTTCTATCGACGATATGGAATCCGAGCAGTGGAACACCGGTGCATTGGGCGCGGATAAATTGCGCCTCGCGAAAGATTTATTACTGCGCATGCGCAGTACTTTTGCAGCAAACGGTTTATTGCATTATGGTCAGGGCAAATGGTATCCGGGCGAAGAAGTGCCGCGCTGGGCGCTGGGCTGTTTCTGGCGCACCGATGGCCAGGCACTATGGCGCAACCCTGCATTACTCGCGCGCGTTGATAAGGATTATGGCTTAACGCATCTGGATGCAAAAAAATTCGCCGCTGCACTGTGCGATAAAATCCAGGTGAATAGTGAACATATTATTCCCGCTTATGAAGATACGCTTTATTACTTGTGGGCCGAACAAAAATTACCGGCAGATATCAATCCGCTTAAAGCCGATTTAAAAGATGATTTAGAGCGGCGGCGTATCGCGCAGGTTTTATCGCGCGGATTAAATACCGAATCCGGTTATGTATTGCCGATTGAATGGAATTACATCCATCACAATTGGCTCACTGGCCGCTGGAAATTGCGCGCGGACAATTTGTTATTAATTCCCGGCGATTCACCACTCGGTTTGCGTTTGCCATTAAATTCGCTCGAGTTTCCCGAACACGATTACGAGCGCTATCAACCGGAAAATGATCTGCTGGAAACCCGTGCCCCACTTGCACCCAGTGGTCAGCAATACACACAGTTAACCGCGGAAAAAGCAGCGCACCCCACCAGTGCACAATCATTAACTGCGGCGGCGCGAACTGTACCCTCACGAACTGCACAGGCAAAAGCAGCGCAACCAAACACCACACAAGCTGCGCCGAAAAAATCCTATATCGAAGCGGGTTATGTGATTCGCACTGCGCTTTGTTTTGAAGTACGCGAAGGCCGCATGCATTTATTTATGCCGCCGCTCACTTACCTTGAACACTATGTTGCCTTAATTGAAGCAATTGAAGACACAGCTTCCGCGCTGGGAATTCCGGTAGTGATTGAAGGTTATGAACCGCCGAAAGATTATCGCCTGAAGAAATTTTTAATTACGCCCGACCCAGGCGTGATTGAAGTGAATATTCACCCGGTAGAAACCTGGAAAGATTTGGTCAACAACACCGAAGCACTCTATGAAGATGCGCGGCAATGTAGATTAGGTACCGAGAAATTTATGCTCGACGGCCGCCACTCAGGTACCGGCGGTGGCAACCATGTAACCTTTGGGGGATGGTCACCGGCCAACAGTCCCTTCTTGCGTCGACCGGACTTATTGCGCAGCCTGGTAACTTATTGGCAGCATCACCCGGGCCTCTCCTATTTGTTTTCCGGTTTGTTTATCGGGCCAACCAGCCAATCGCCGCGCGTGGATGAAGGCCGCGATGAAATGCTCTACGAACTGGAAATTGCGTTCAAACAAATGCCCGAAGGAATTGTGGAGCAACCCTGGTTAGTCGATAGATTAATGCGCAATTTATTAATCGACATTACCGGCAATACCCATCGCTCGGAATTTTGTATCGATAAATTATATTCACCGGGCACGGCAAGCGGCCGCCAGGGCATCCTGGAATTTCGCGGTTTTGAAATGCCGCCCCACGCGCGCATGTCGCTGGTACAAATTTTATTGCTGCGCTGTTTAATCAGTCGCTTCTGGAAAAAACCGTACAAACAACCGTTGGTGCGCTGGGGAACATTACTGCACGATAAATTTATGCTGCCGCATTATGTGTGGGAAGACCTGCGCAATGTGGTCAATGATTTGAATGAAAACGGCTATCCCTTCCAGCTTGAATGGCTCGCGGCCTTTGAAGAATTTCGTTTCCCGCATTATGGCCGCGTACAACTGGATGATATCCAAATTGAACTGCGCTGGGCGATCGAACCCTGGCATGTACTGGGCGAAGAAGTTAGCAGCTTTGGTACTTCGCGCTATGTGGATTCATCAGTCGAACGCTTGCAAGTGAAAGTCACCGGCTTAACACCGGGCCGCTATGTACTTGCCTGCAATGGTCGACGCGTGTGTTTGAGTCCCACCGGCAAGCATGGGGAATATGTGGGTGGTGTGCGCTATAGAGCCTGGCAACCGCCTTCGGCCTTGCATCCCACCATCGGTATTCATTCACCGCTGGTGTTTGACCTGATTGATACCTGGAATGGCAAGAGTATCGGCGGCTGCAGTTATCACGTCAGTCACCCCGGTGGGCGCAGTTATGAACGCTTCCCGGTCAATGCCAATGAAGCTGAGTCACGCCGCGGCAACCGCTTCTTTGATTTCAACCACACCCCCGGCGCTTTACCAATAACACCGGCGGGCAAAATACTGCGCGAATTTTTCGAGCATAAACACCCGCCGAGACCCATGGCGCCACCGGCCGAGGAACCGGCGGATGAATACCCGCACACGCTGGATTTACGCCGTTAATGAATCCCTGGCACTCCCTGTGGTCACAGATTGCAAGCGTGGCGATCTGTGATTCAGGGGGAGCAAACCCGGCAAATCGCGTTACAATAACCACTAGCTGATAACAACAACACATCACCAAACCTAGCCAATTACCTAAACGCAATGAATTCCACACTTATGGAAACCCGGGTCAATACCAACCAAGGCGCGTTTACTTATCCCGCGCCGCAACAGGGGGTAGATGAAGCCTACGATGCCGAGGGCCGCATTCGCCCTTACTGGCGCTATTTGCTCCACAGCCTGGAGACCCTCGGGCAAGACACTATTGAAGAGCGCCAGAAAAAAGCGCGCCGCATACTGCGCGACGACGGTGCCACCTACAAAATTTACGACGAGCCGGATGCAAACCAAAGCTGGCAACTCAACCCTATTCCCTTACTGATTAACAGCGACGAATGGAACCGGATTGAAACCGGCTTAATTGAGCGCGCCGAATTATTTAATTTATTGCTGCAAGATATTTACGGCGAACGCAAATTAATTCGCCAGGGTGTAATTCCGCCGGAGTTATTATTTTCCCACCAGGGATTTTTACGCCCTTGCCATATGGTGAAATTGCCCGGTGCCCATCAATTAATTTTGCACGGCGTTGACCTGGTGCGCGCACCCGATGGCCAAATCCGTGTAATGGGCGACCGCACCCAGGCGCCGTCCGGTGCTGGTTATGCATTGGAAAATCGCACGGTAATGAACCGCGTTTTCCCCAGTCTATTTCGCGATAGTCATGTCCATCGCCTGTCATTATTTTTCGCGCGCTTGCGCCAGCGCTTACAAGAATTAAATCCCAATGGCGGTATTGCACGCATTGTAGTGCTCACTCCCGGCACCTATAACGAAGCCTATTTTGAACACGCTTACCTCGCCAACTATTTGGGTTTCCAATTAGTACAAGGCAGCGATTTAAGTGTGCGCAATGGTTATGTATGGATGAAAGCGCTGGATGGACTAAAACGCGTGGATGTTATTTTGCGTCGCGTGGACGATATTTATTGCGACCCGGTGGAATTAAAAGGCGATTCGCGTTTGGGCGTGCCCGGCTTGTTGGAAGTCGCGCGTATGGGCCATGTGGCTATCGCCAATCCGCTCGGTTCAAGCGTTCTGGAAAACCCGGCACTTTTGCGTTACCTGCCTGCGATTTCACGTGCGCTCTTTGGTCGCGACTTGCAAATTCCCTCAGTGAAAACCTGGTGGTGCGGCAATCCGGATGATCTCGAATATGTGTGTGCCAATTTAAAAAATTTGCTGATTAAACCCACGTATCGCCGCCCCGGTTTGTATGAAGTTTACGGCGCGGATCTGGATGAAACCAAATTACAAGCCTGGCAAAATCGCATTCGCAAAAACCCCTATCAATTTGCTGCACAGGAATATGTTGCCGGTGCGCAAACGCCTACCTGGCACCAGGGAAAAATTTTGCCTCGCTCATCGGTATTGCGCACTTTTTCCGTGGCCAGTGAAAGCTCTTATGCGGTGATGCCTGGTGGTTTGACACGGGTGAACCTGGATAGCGGTAAAAAAATTATATCCAACCAACGCGGCTCAGTTTCCAAAGACACCTGGGTACTCGCCTCTGAGCCGGAAAAGCAAATCAGCCTGCGTCCGGTAGATGTACAACCCACCCAGGAAAGCAGCGGCGAATTACCCAGCCGTGTAGTAGAAAATTTATTCTGGATGGGCCGCTACGCCGAGCGCGCCGAATCCGCATTGCGCTTGCTGCGCACGGTATTTATCCAGACCAACAAAACCGAAAAATTACCCGATGCCGTAGAGCGCACCCTGCTCTGTGCCATCACCCATGTAACTTCCACTTACCCCGGGTTTACCAGCTTGCAACCTGCGCTGTTGAAAAATCCCGAGCCGGAAATGATCGCCATTATTCTCGACCCCAATCGCATGGGCAGTGTGGCTAATAATTTAATTGCAATGATCAATTCTGCAGAACAAGTGAAGGAACAGCTCTCCAGTGATACCCAGCGCGTGATCAATGATATTGGCGATGAACTGGAACAACTGAAAACAACCCTGGAGCCTGCGTCACTTTCTGCGTTGGAAGATGCACTCGCACCCATGATCACCACCCTGCTCGCTTTTGCCGGTTTGATCCATGAAAGCATGACGCGCGGCAATGGCTGGCACTTTATGGAAATGGGCCGCCGGCTTGAGCGCGCAATGCAAATCATTTCCAGCTTGCGCTCTTTGCTCTGCGCGCGCTTTGATGAAATTGAGCAGGAAATATTAATTGAATCCAGTTTGATGTGCGGCGAAGCACTGATTCCCTATCGCCGCCGCTACCAGAATGGCATTCGCATTGAGCAGGGTTTGGAAATGATCATGCTCAATACCAAAAACCCACGCTCGCTCATTTATCAGTTGAGCCAACTGGAAAAACATTTTGCCGAATTACCCGACGACCGCGAAAGTTTTAGCGCCGAGCATAAATATTTATTGGAAGCGACTACCGCCTTGAAGCTCAGCGATGTCAAACAACTTGCCAAAGCCGAGAGCGGCATTCGTACCGAGTTAGATCAATTGCTCTCGCGCCTGCAATATTTAATTACCAATGCGGCAAAAACCATTGGCCAGCGCTATTTCGATCACGCTGAAGGCCCGCAATTGTTAGTAAAAAATACTGACTGGCAGGATCAACTATGAAATACCGCATCCGCCATACCACGCGCTATGAATATGCACTGCCAGTGAGTCATTGCTACAACATCGCCTATGTATTGCCGCGCTTTACCGAGCGGCAAAAAGTCGAACACATTGACATCAAACTATCACCTGGTGCTTCCAGCCAAACCCAGCACCAGGATTATTTTGGCAATCGCTTTTTACAATTTGCGATTGAAAAAGATCACGGCGAATTGGATGTCACTATTGTCAGTGAGATTTACATTAAAGAAGCGGGCGACAATATCAATCTGGATTTCGGCACCCCCTGTGCCTACGTAAAATATTTACTGCAACACAACAAGGATTGGGAAACTATTTCGGCGCGCGAATTTATGCTCGACTCGCCCATGATCCAGCAGCATCAGGACCTCGCCGATTATGCAGCATCCAGCTTTAGCGACGATCGCCCGTTTTTGTCGGCGGTGATGGATTTAACCCAGCGGATTTATAAAGACTTTACTTACGACCCACAATTTTCTGATGTCGCCACACCACTTGCCGATGTACTAAAACACAAACGCGGCGTCTGCCAGGATTTTGCGCACCTCGCCATTGGCTGCTTGCGTTCACTGGGTTACCCGGCGCGCTACGTCAGTGGTTATCTGGAAACATTGCCGCCACCAGGCCAAGAAAAATTAATCGGCGCCGATGCCACTCACGCCTGGTTTGCCGTCTATTCACCCGGCGAAGGCTGGTATGAATTTGACCCCACCAACAACACCCTCACCAGCGCCCAGCACATCACCACCGCCTGGGGCCGCGACTACTCGGATGTAACGCCCTTAAAAGGCGTTATTTTCGGCGGCGGCCATGCGCCACAACTTTCAGTATCCGTGGATGTGCAACGCGTTCCTGAAGATATTATTCAAGGACTGTAAATAAGCGAGCAGTTTTCGCCCACCGGGTGAAATCAAAGCCCAACCAAAACACTTGTGCTAAAATCACGTCTGCGAATTATGTTGCAACGCTATTAATTGCATAATTTTGCTTCAAGCCAATTTGGAATCACCACTTAATTATGGAGCATTGGAAGTATGAAAAAAACAATTTACAGCAGTGTGTTTTTATTGGCTGCTTGTGGTGGCGGAGGCGGTGGTAGCGATAATGGCTCGCTAACCAATACTCCACAAGGTACAGCAGCAATCGCTGGCTTGTGGGATATGTCGGAAGATGTATCAGCAGGTGTACGTGACGAAATTTATTTATCTATCGCCAGTGACGGCAAAGGTACACTTTACGATTACGCTGGTGACACTTACGATGAATGGGGGAATTGCTACTGGATCGACCAGGGAATCGATTTTGTTCATGTAGAAAAAAATACGTTTAAATTGGCTCAGGAAAATGTTGAAGCCTATGTTAGTAATAACAAGCTAATACTCAAAATGAAAGATACCGATGATGCGGATGATGACGGCAATACTTTGGAAACTATAACCGTTGAAATGCCTAAAGCTACTAATAAAAAAGTGGCCGACTTCAAACCTGAGTGCGCCGACTCTATGGCATCTGCCAGAGCTCTTATTCCTGCAAAAGGCAAAAAACCGGATGCAGTTTTGATGGCAAAATAACAAGAAGAAATTCAGCACAAGGCTTCAATGCCATTCCAATAAATTGCCTCCAACAAGATTATCTGGCGGGGGCAATTTACTAGCGATTACATCATTACCCCCACATCAACTAGTGCGATCATTGTTATATCCATTACAGGCCCATCAACAATGTCAAACCACATTTCCATCCCGTTAAAAGACAGCTACAAATTATTTAACCACGGCCCGGTAAGCATTATTACCAGCGCCCATGGTGATAAGCGCAATATCATGGCTGCCGCCTGGACTATGCCGCTGGATTTTTCTCCCGCAAAAGTTGCTGTAGTGATCGATAAAAATACTTACACGCGCGAGCTGGTCAATGCCAGCGGCGAATTTGGTTTGCAATTCCCAATGCGCAAGATCGCCAAGCTCACCCTGGATGTCGGCGATGTTTCCGGTCGCGATACCGATAAATTTTCCCGCTTCGACATAAAAACATTTTCTGCATCAAAAATTGCTGCTCCGCTGATTGAAGATTGCATCGGCTGGCTGGAATGCAAAGTTATCAAGCAAGGCGCGGAAGAAATGGATTTAATCGTCGGTGAAGTTGTCGCCGCTTATGCCGACGCCGAGCAATTCCTAAATGGCCGCTGGCATTTCTCCGACGACCCACAAAAACGCAGTATCCACTATATGGCTGGTGGGGAGCTTTATGTGACGGGCGAAATGTTTAAAACAGAGAGCGGGTATTCTGCAGAATAGGCAAACAATCGCGAAAAAATAGGGCGCAATAAATTACGCCCCTACGGTATGTATGATTAACTGTTGATCCCTAGGGGTTAAATTTATTGAATCCTAATTCACTGATCTCTGATTTACTGGCCCCGGATTTACTGGCCCCGGATTTACTGGCCCCTGATTTATTGAACCTTAATTCATTCAATCCTGAATCATTGGCTTCTAATTTACTGAACTTCTGTCATTCGCCCATCATTTATTTTCCAACAATAACCTTTCACCAATCCACTGCTCACGCTCAACACGAATCGCAGGCAACTCCATCGCATGGTTAGAGTCATAAACTTTAAATGCACTACCTTCCGGCATGGATGAGCGCATTTTCTGTTGCTGCTCATCATTAATAAATTCATCCACTTTAGCGTATTGCAATAACACAGGCACCGCTGACTTTTTCAGTAATTTATAAGGCTGGATAGGATCAAACTGCGCTATATATTTTTTCAAATCATCACCTGTAGGTACGCCACTGGCAGAACCGTATAAGTACCAACTGCTAATATCGGCAGCTCCCGCACTAAGCACCCAACCTGTTATTTCAGGCTCATAAGGTGCGAGCATTGCGCCAAACACCGCGCCATAGTCATGCCCCACATAAGCAATTTTTTTCGCATCCACGCTCGTTTCAGTGCGCAACAACTGCAATTCACGGCGCAAATCACGCAGCTGACTGAGTGTATTGGCATAATCATCTTGCCAACGGCGCTTGTCATAATAGCCGCCCGGTACAGACCAGAACGTTGAAACCAGCAAAGCCACGCCGCCTTTCTGCGCAAAGGCAACAGCCTCTCCAACAAACTCTTCACGATTGGAGTTTTTTACGCGCGGATCAAACCAATGCACATACAAAATCGCCGGTTGCTTATCCATTGATACTTTAGCGGGAGAAATCAAATACGCCTTGAGCAGCTTGCCATCGCAGGCGGAATAATCCAGATTTTCCACTTTTACAGTATCGGGTACTTGTGGATGTGCGATTGCTATACGCGTTAATTCCAGCGGTTTACAGTTCGCCGTCGCCAGGTCCATATCACCAGCAACCACAACATTACCTGACACAGCCACCATCAACCCCACTACCCATATAGCATATTTGATTATCATAATATTCGTACCATTATTATGGCTATCGCGTTACTTTAGCCGACATCTATTTTCAGATGGCACCCTTCTCTATTAATGAGATATCACTTAAGGAAAATATTCTCGCATCGTGCAAAGATTATTTTCTGTCACAGCAAACATCATTCCGAATAAAAAGTTCACAATTTAGTAATAAATACGAGGTATTACGTTTACTTGAAAAGGAAAAATAGATAAATATAAAAAAATCAGAACTGAAAAATAGTAATGGCTTTTTTCCCGACAAAAATACTGTCGCCGATATCATCAAAAACCGACGGCAAAAAAATATAGCGATCGCCGCAGACATAAGGATATTTCATGACCATTGAGCATAGCTTTAATGCACCTGAGACTATCACGGAGTATCTGTGCACACATGCGCGGCTGCAACCATTTTCGCTAGCTTTTACGTTTCTGGAAAAAGACTGCATAGAGCAATCGTCAATCACATTCAGCGAACTGGATTTTTCCGCACGAAAAATTGCTAGCGCACTTAGCGAGCTGCCATTTCAATCAAGAATTATTTTGGCGTTTCCTTCAGGTATTGAATTTATTCAGGCTTTTATGGGATGCCTCTATGCCGGTATGATTGCGATACCCGCCTACCCACCTGAAGGCTCACAAAAACGTCATCGTCTGTACAATATCGCACAAGATTGTAACGCAGCATTGCTGATGACCTCTTTAGCAATAAAAGATAAATACGAAAATCGAACTGTTGAATGCGCCTCACGTACAACCAGTTCATTAAAAGGTCTCCCATGGATCGCGATTGAGGATTTACTGCAATCGCCGCCATTAAAACACTCTGCGTTGCCCAGGCTAGCACCAAAGCATGTTGCATTTCTGCAGTACACATCCGGCTCCACTGGCAACCCCAAAGGAGTAATAGTCACTCATGCAAACTTACTATCCAATCAAAAAATGATTGAAGAAGTTTTTCAGCACGATAAAAAAACCGTTTTTGCCTCCTGGCTTCCTTTATTTCATGACATGGGCCTGGTTGGAAACATATTACAACCGTTATACCTGGGCATCCCCTGCTATTTTATGAGCCCGCTAACATTTATTGAAAAACCGATTCGGTGGTTGGCTGCGATATCAAAATACCGTGTTACCACAACTGGCGCCCCTAATTTCGGTTACGACTTATGCTTGAAACGAATTGCACCAGAGCACGTCAGAACGTTGGACTTAAGCTGCTGGACAATCGCTTACAACGGTGCTGAACCAGTCAAGGCCACAACAATTGACAACTTCTCTTCAAAGTTTTTCCCGGCGGGGTTTTCGCGTTCTGCCATGTTTCCAGTATATGGGATGGCCGAGGCAACATTGTTGATCAGCGGAGGAAAAATCTATACCGACCCCTGCATTCGTTACGCCAATAGAACTGCGCTAGAGACAAATAGAATTGAGTGGGCCAATACCGATCAAAAAAATGATTTGGGTAACTATCAATCATTAATTGGAAACGGGCACCCTGCCAATGGCCTCACCGTAAAAATAGTTGATCCGTATACATCAATTGAATGTACAAACAATACTGTTGGTGAAATATGGTTAAAAGGGGAAAGTATTTCACCCGGCTATTTTAATAAAGATGAGCTCTCCTCCAAGTGTTTTAATCAACGCATTTTGAATGATGGTACAAACCAGTCGTACTTTAGAACTGGCGATCTCGGCACTCTGGATGACGGCCAGTTATTTATCACTGGCCGACTGAAAGACATCATTATCGTCCGTGGAAAAAACCTCTATCCGCAGGATTTGGAACAAACCATTAGCACATCCAACGCTGAGCTGTGCCTTGATGGCTGTGCTGTTTTTTCATGGAATGAGCACGGAACTGAACGCATCATTGCTATTCAGGAAGTTGAAAAGCAGAGTATTCGCGCCTTCGATGCCAACCGCGCCATGGAAAAAATTCAGACTGAATTGCATGATGAACACGGAATTGCCGTGGATGCGATATTGTGGGTAAAACCAGCAACAATACCACGAACTACCAGTGGAAAAATTAGCCGCGCCTTATGTAAACAAAGATACATTAATGGGCTATTACCTTATTTCTCCGTTTCGCATGGTGCAAATATTAATGTAGTACCGGAGCGGGAAACAGGAATATGTTAAATGATCAAGCAGTAACCGAAAATTTGCTCCCTGAGGTCAACTCCAATAGTAATAAAAAAAAATACGCTAATGGGTATGTTATTAAAAACCATGGATTAGATATATTTCAAAAAATCCATGCCACCGCCATTATCATCGTGCCCTTTATTGGGTTTTTTATAGGTTGCCTGCTGATTCCTCTTTATGGTTTTAGCCTTCTGACATTAAGCCTATTATTAGTATTTTATTTTCTTACTATGGTAATGGGAATTACCGTGGGTTTTCATCGCATGCTGGCACACAGAAGTTTCAATGCACCTAACAGTGTTCGTGCCGTCCTCACCGTATTCGGCTGCATGGCAGCACAAGGCTCGCCGATTTATTGGGTAAGCAATCACCGTCGCCATCATCAATTCAGCGATCAACCACTAGATCCTCACTCACCTCGTTACAACGAGGAAAAACAGCTGGCGCCATTACCTGGTTTTTTTCATAGTCATTTTGGCTGGATGTTTAATCACGATCTCACCAACAGCGCGCGCTATGCCAAAGACATACTTAAAGATAAAACGATTATGACTGTGGGACGTTACTATTTTTTTTGGGTAACAGTCGGCATTTTTCTTCCACCGCTCATCGCCTGGCTAGTTGAGGGAACCTTATCTGCGGCAATTATGGGGTTTCTATGGGGCAGTATGGCGCGACTATTTATATCCTTTCACGCCACAAGCAGTGTGAACTCTATTTGCCATTTGATTGGCTACCAGCGCTACAAAACCATGGATAACAGTCGAAATAATTTTTGGTTATCCATTATTACCGGTGGTGAATCATGGCATAACAATCACCATGCATTCCCCCACTCTGCACGCTTTGGTTTGCGCTGGTATGAGATAGATCCAGGCTATTTATCCATAGTGATGCTGGAAGCACTGGGGCTTGCTAGCAATGTAAAACGAGCGAAATTACCGTAACAAAACCTTACCCATTAAAAGGAAAATTCCATGAATGATTTATTAGCAGATGCACCAGACCTTGAAGCTGAAACTGTTCAACAATGGCTTTACGACTACATTGAAAATGTATTGGACCTCAATAAAGCGGATATCGATTCCGAGGTGCCATTGCAAAATTTGGGTTTGGATTCTTCATCGGCGGTGGGGCTAATTTCTGATCTGGCCGCCTGGTCAGGAGTAACTCTGGGGGTAAAGACGCTCCGAACGCACAATTCAATAAAATCTCTGGCTGAATATGTAGCGCGCAGCCGATAGGAATTATGTCAATAGTGAATTGGGAGCAATGCAATGAGTACAAAACTATCCGATCTGGATTCATCTTCAATAGACAGGCCATCTGCCAGCCCACGCGAAAAGCGCGCGGTACGAGTTACATTGGATGATCCGGATATTATCTTCGCGCAGAAAATTCTAGCGCTGGCGACTATTGTTTTACCTTTTCTTGGAGTAATTATCGCTGTTTATTTAATGATAATTGACGGTGGTGTTAGCCTACTCAATATCAGTTTATTGGTGGGAATGTATGTCCTAACAAATTTGGGAATTGAAATGGGGTACCACCGCTTGCTAGCCCATAGAAGTTTCCAAACAAGCCCCGCTATAAAATACCTCTTAACAATCTTAGGACAAATGGCTGGAGAAGGTGGCGTTATTTATTGGGCAGCAACTCACAGACGCCACCATATTCATAGCGATACAGAACTGGATCCTCACTCACCTCACGTTCGACATACTCATGCCACACCGGAAAATCTTGGATTGGCAAAGGGGCTATTACACGCTCACCTTGGCTGGATGATTAACGATAAGGTGACGAACAGCAGCGCGTTTGCAAAAGACCTTATCCAGGATCCAATCCTCAAAAAAATAAATGATTTGTATGTACCAATATTAATTCTAGGCTTAATTATCCCCGCTATTATCGGTGGACTAATAACACAAACCTGGATGGGCGCTTTGACAGGATTTATCTGGGGGGGACTGGTGCGTATGTTTCTAGTTACCCAATCAACCTGGCTCAACGGTTCTTTTGCACACCGCTACGGAAGTAAACCTTACGAAACCGGTGATCACAGTGCCAATAATATATGGTGCGCAATACCAACATTTGGCGCTTCCTGGCAAAACAATCATCATGCCTACCCTGTCGCTGCAAAACTGGGGTTTAAGTGGTGGCAGATAGATATTGCATGGTATTTTATTTTTATATGCGAGAAAGTCGGATTAGTGTGGAATGTAAAGCACGTTGTCTTAAGCGCACTAAAACCCAGGCAACAAGGAGCCTAACATGAGCGATGTGGCCATGTTTTCAATTCAGATAATTTCCGGATCCATTCCCCAAGGATTATATGAGCTAAGGCGGGAAATTTACTCAATTGAAAAAAAATTCCTTAAGGAAGAAAACCTAATCTGCGAAGAAGATTACCTTGGGCAACATATATGTGTCTATCATGGGGAAAAATTGATTGCCTCTATGTTTGGCATTGATGCACAAAAATCGCCTTTTCCCGCTTATACACGCCTGCCCGTATCAGACTTGAAGGATTGCTATTATTCAACTCGCGGAGTGATTCATCGCGATTATCGTAGTCGATATAATTTATGGACACTAATCACTTACCTTACTTTCTTAACTGGAATCAAGCTAGGCTTTATTAACAATGTCAGCTTATTTGAAAATAAAGCTTTTGTTGAACTCATCATGGATGTGGAGTGGATGGAAAACATACCAAGAATATTGGTGGATGGAATTGATACGCAGTATGAAGTTATGCCGGCGATAGTTAATTTATGTTACGGCTGCGAATCAGCATGGGAGCTATTGGATCAGGATATAAAAAGCATATTGACTGCTCAGAATTTTCGAATTCCCAATACAACTACCACTGAGCTGGCATAGATGAATACCGCCGCCAACAAAATACAACCATTTATTACTGCAGTCCAAAATATTGAACACCCACCGGTTATTTTACAAAATGAAGACTTGAAACCATTTCTGCACAACACGCTGGATTTAGCGCGCGAGCTGTTAGCAGTAATCCAGGTAACCAATGCTTTGCAAATAGCAGCCATCGTTAGGCTCGCCAATATTTACAGAGTTGCCCTTTATCCCATAAGCACTGGAAAAAATTGGGGGTTGGGGTCACGCACCCCCGTAATGGATAATTGTGTGCTATTGGATACGCACGCAATGAACAAAATTCAGGAAATTAATACTGAATTTGGCTATGCACGCATTGAGCCCGGTGTAACTCAAGCGCAATTAGCTCAGGCACTGGTTGATATTAACGCTCCATTTTTTATTGATGTTACTGGCTCCGGACGAGACACCAGCATTATTGGAAATACTCTGGAACGCGGCACTGCCTATAACTCTCTGCGCGCAGAAACGCTGATAAATATGGAAGTAATTTTAGGTAATGGGGAAACCATCACCACCGGATATGAACCCGGGTTCAAGGTTGCCAATTTATATCCTTATGGTATTGGCCCGGACATGCTAGGCCTATTTTTGCAATCTAACTTCGGCATTTGTATTTCTGCATGTATAAAGTTACTACCGAGACAAGAATTTCACACGGCCTTTATTGCCAGCGTAAATACTCGCAATGAGCTGATGATACTGGTTGATCGACTACGCGAGTTATTCGATGCTAAAACCTTAAACTGCATAGTCCACATTGGCAATGAACGCCGCCGGGACATATCCTTAACACCCATAATTTTTAATCTACTTCAAAAACAAAAGTCTCACCTTAATGACCGCGATAAGCCTGCAAGCGCGGAACAGGAAAGATTAATACTGGAGAATGTGGTTAGGGATGAATCCAAAGGATCCTGGTCCGCAGTAGGTTCAATCATGGGTTCAAAAGAACAAGTAGCCACTACCCAAAAAATCCTAAAAAGAAAACTCAATAACATCGCCAAAGTGTCTTTTATGGATAATAAAAAACACTCTTTGTTATCATTTATAGCTAACTTACTTTCCCTTCAAAGAAAAACCTGGTTTCTACACGCAATACAGCCGCTAATTGGCCTTACCCAAGGCAAACCAACCGATGAAATGTTGCGCAGCATTTATTGGCCATCACAAAACACCAGCGAGAACTGGCTTAATCCTGACAGCAGTAATAGTGGAGTTTATTTTTGTGCTCCCCTGCTACCCATGAATAGCTCCGCTATCCATTCCGCCCTGACAATTATAGAGCAGCATGCCAATGATCTCTCCGTAAAACCAGCTATAACAATGAACACTTTACGTGGCTGCGTACTGGAATGTGTCATCAGCATCGACTTTATAAAATCCGACGAGTTATTAAAAAATTCCGCCCATCAATTTATTAGCGACGTTCTAGATAGCTTTATTGCCGCCGGCTATCCACCCTATCGCATTGACATTGGTAATATGAATAAAATATTCAAAACCAATAAATCGATTTGGCCTATTGCTAGTCAGTTGAAAGCGGCTTTTGACCCCAATAACATTATTGCCCCCGGGCGTTATAGTTTGCAGGAAATTCAACCTCTAAAATAAAAAAGGCCCGAACACGGGCCAGGTCTCAGAGAGACAACACGCAAGAAGTTGGTGCCGGACTATTGCGCAAATCAGATCCGACACGTTAAAACAGGCTAACAAATCAGGCGGACTTTTGTTCCTGTGCCATCACCACTGGCAAGAACCAGGTTTCTGCAATTTTGAAATGCAAGTTGCCAATTTCCAATTGCAGTTCATCAATGTATTCATGTAATCCACTTTGCAATAACTGATCCAGATTTGCTTCATCCAGTTTATGCTGAATGTTTACGATGGCGGCTAATACTTTCTCGCTGTTCGGCAAGGCCCATAAACACTGCTCCAGCTGCTTTAAACAGTGCGCAACAGCGCGTGGAAAATCTTCGTTCTGCAGTAGAAAAGTCACTACCGCATTGGCATTAACACGGTCGCGAATGTGCTGGCGATACATTTGATATGCACTTAAAGAGCGCAGCACGCTCATCCACAGGATGTTGTCGTAGGGCTCCAGCACTTCCGTGCCGCCGATAGATAAATGCGGCAACAAATTCACCAGCCCCACATCCACAATACGCGTACTCATATCCGCGCGCTCAAGGTTGCGACCAATGCGAATTAAATCGTAGGCATTGTTGTGACTCATGCAGCCTGCCAGCAAACCAGTAAATTGCTGTACGTTGCTAATTACGTGCAACAAAATAATGTTGCGGTCGCGGCGCGACGTCACCTTATCGGCTCGGTCGCGGATGTAGTGGTACAAATCGTTGATTAATTCCCAGGCCTCCATGGGCATGATTTCGCGTGTGATACGCGAATTCTCGCGCGCAAAACTGAGTGAGTTAATTAGCGATGCGGGGTTGTCTTTATCCGCCAGAATAAAATGCACCACGGTTTTTTCATCGGCACTCAAGGTATCTTTTTTGAAGTAACTGCCAGTACCACTGATATCAATCAGCGAGCCCCAACCCACACGCACACCACTGGGTAAATCCAACAACAGGTTGGAATTTACATTGACCAGACGCGCGGTATTTTCACAGCGCTCCATGTAGCGCCCTAACCAATAAATTCGTTCAGCAACACGGGACAACATGTTTTAGTCCTCCACCACAATCCAGGTATCTTTACTACCGCCACCTTGCGACGAGTTCACCACATAGGAGCCTTTGCGCATGGCAACGCGCGTCAAACCACCAGGGGTTACGCAATGATCCTTGCCTTGCAATACAAAGGGGCGCAAATCAATATGGCGCGGCTCGGCATTGCCATTGGTGAGAATCGGTGCAGTGGATAATGAAATTAAGGGTTGCGCCATGTAATTGCGCGGATTGGCTTTAATGCGCCGGCACAAAGGTGTAGATCACCTTGTCATCCGCCACCCCGGCGCCCGGCGCATTTGCCAAAGCCACATTACCTTTTAACCAGGCACGCATTAAACCGCGCACACCCAGTACAGAATCCGGATTAAACATTTCCGGATCTAGAAATAAATCATCGATGCGGCGATAAATAACATCAACGCGCTTTAAGCCATCGATACTGCGCATATACACACAGTCATCGCTATCCACCACCAGGTCACTGCCTTCTACCAACTCCACACCCATTTGTTGCGCGAGATAGGAATGTTCGAAATAAGCCGAGTTATAAATGCCGGGCGTGAGCACCACAATTTCCGGACGATCGGATTTGCGCGGCGACAATGAGGCGAGTGTGTCAAACAATTGATTGGGATAATCTGTAACCGGAACGATTTTGTGGTTTTCAAATAATTCCGGAAATACGCGCTTGGTCACCTTGCGATTTTCCAGCATGTAGGACACACCAGAGGGAACACGCAAGTTATCTTCCAGCACAAAAAATTCGCCTTTGTCATCGCGAATTAAATCACTACCGCAGATATGTGACCAGACACCGTACGCGGGCTTCATGCCCATACACTCCTTGCGGAAATTGACCGAATCCTCAAATAAATACGAGGGCACAACTTTATCTTTAATAATTTTTTGATCGTTGTAGATATCGTTAATAAATAAATTC
>JAGKWY010000171.1 GCA_021151625.1 Gammaproteobacteria bacterium
CAGATGATAAAATGGACGCTTTTTAGAGCCACCACGAGACAGACGAATAGTTACCATTGAGGTCTTCTTCCTGTATTTACTTATGGGGAAAGCCGCAGCTTTCCAGTTAAAATTCGACTTTCAAGTTAAAAAATCGTTAGTCGCACAATTAGCTGTGCGAAAGGCGCGGCATTTTAAGGGAAAGATTCAGCTTTGTATAGGCTAATTCATCATCTTGATTGGAAGACCTACCCACTTTTGCTATGGGGTAAGCCTTTTTAGCAACACCAGATGTTGTGTAAGCCGACCAAATCCGGGGACAACCTAGTCACACATATCTGCAAAACGGTTAGCAAAGGTTAAATCTACCGCTTGCGCAAAACCAGGCAACTGCAAATGCTCCTGATCCAGCTTGATTTGCGATTCATCAATCAAACCCTCACCGAAATGATAAACAGTAGCGAAATCACCTTGAAGCGCAGCAAGATCATAAGTTTGCGCTGCAGCACGAACCTGTTCGCGCTTGTCTTTATAGTGAGCCATAGCCTTGTCACCATAACGACGCGCGAGCATCCGCTCAACAATATGTGGAGCAAAAATACTGGCTGTGGCGTTATTACCTCCAAAGCCTTTGGAATTAAGAAATGCAACATCCAGCGACTGGGGCGCGATGACATCCCTGGTGGATATTTGCAGCCGCTCCGCAAACACGTCATCCGCCACCTTATCGATGGTTTTGATACCAGGAATAATGCCGTACTTAAACACACCCAGGCTGGCAATTAGCTGCTCACCACTGGCAGCGGATAAGGAATGCCCCACATAGGCCTTCACCGCAGAAACCGGCCAATTTTCAATACCAAAGACCTGTGCCACCTGATCGAAGATCTGCGACTCAGTCACCCGATTTTGCGGCGTACTTGAACCATGCGCCTGAATAAATGATCGTTTTTTTACTGACTCATCACCCAAAATTGCGCGCGCAGATGCCACAGCCTTTGCCATGGTAATGTAATTACCAGGACCAGGAGCCGAGATAGATTTTTTAAAGCCATCCGCGTTGATAAACACGTCGCCAACCGCACCGTGAATATCTGCCCCCAACTCAATCGCCAGAGCGTCATCCATCAGCACCACATACTGACTTGCTTCCGCCATGGTAAAACCGGCATTTTCGCCAAACGGACGACTGGTACGACGAGGGTCAGCCACTTCGGTACCATCCAGCTTCTTTAATTTATCCTCACTGGCCAATGCACCCATGGTGGCATAACCATCAATAATTTCCGCAACTATTGGCGCTTCCGCACACCCCACCACCGCAACCCGACACTTACCTGCAGCAATATCTTCAGCCGCCGCTTGCAAGTTATAGAGGAACGAGGCGCAGGCACCGGTAATTGCACCGGTTTGCCCGACACTACCGAGAATATAAGCATTCACAAAATCCGCCGGCATGGTATTAAGGCCGAGCGGGCACTGCTTGGCACTAACACGACCACCTTTTAAACGGGACTGCAGCAAACCACCAAAGCCATTTTCATCCATTTGACTCATCACATTGCTAGCATATACAGCAACCTGATCCGGCTGGACGATAGCCATAATCGCCTGCCACTTCACCCCCATGGACTGAATAGCATCAGATGCCCCTATGACGGCAAGCTGCAGCGCGCGAGGATGATAATGGGAGTTATACAATGAGCCGGGATTGAATCCGCGTGGAAGCTGACCCGCTGACTTCACCGGAATATCGCGATAGCTATCAAACTTTACTTCGAGACCCGCAGCAGTAACCCGTACCCGATCACCCTCGAGATCTTCAATTTGCCACTCAGCCGGAGTTGGCTCAGGCAGATCGCGTTTACGAAGCTCAAATACAAGAGGAGAGTCACCAGCCCCCAAAGTGGCAGACTTTTGCCAGTGCGCTGCATCCACATCAAAAAACGTTTTATCGATACGACGAATCAAGGTCCCATCTAGCACCTGCTCACCAAAACGAGCAGCTATATCTGCAAGACCAAGTATTTGATCAGCCGAATCCCTATAAGCCCCCTCAACGCATGACACTAGGCCCATCATCACGGCCAAACCAGCCAGGGTTTCCTGACGCGCCTGCTCTGGCAAACTTTCGATCACCATACGGCGATAGGCATGATGCCCGGAACTGCGGCCAGCCGCGTTAAATCCACCAAACCCAACAATAACCGGCAGGCGCGCAACAGACATAGGTAACTCCACAATCAAAAACATTCAGATAGCTGCAGTGTATGAGCAACCCCAAACCCTGTCCCTGACATTTTGGCCATATTTAGTGTTAAATTAGCCAACCACCTAACCAAAGTAACAGCTCATGCCACAAAACCCACCAATCAGAATTCTCTTTATCCTGTGCGAACGCATGCTTACCACCAGCAGCACCCTGCCAATGGAAATGCTACTAGCAGCAGAAAGCGCCATGCGCACCATGCAGCCAACCGATCAACACCGCACACTGGAAATTAAAACCCTGGGTTTAACAACCGACGCAGTAGCAACGCGAACAGGCATTCGCTGGCAACCCGATTTATGTATCAACGACAACCCAAGCGCTGACCTTATCTACATACCCGGCCTTTGGCGCAATCCTCGCCCGATAGTGAAACAGCATTCCGCCTTATTGGAATGGCTGCTCCAGCAATATCAAAACGGAGCGATTATCAGCGCAGTTGGTACCGGCTGTTGTTTTTTGGCAGAAGCGGGATTATTAGATGGAAAAGCAGCCACCACTCATTGGCATTACTTCGATCAATTTCAAAAAGATTATCCGCAAATACAACTTAAACGGCAGTATTTCATTACTCAGGCTGGCAACCTTTATTGCGCAGCGAGTGTTAATTCGCTCGCTGACCTGACCGTACATTTTATCCAGCGCTATTTTGGCCAAACGATTGCCAGTCATGTCGAGCGGCATTTTTCTCACGAAATACGCAAAGCTTATGAGAGCAGCGGCTTTTTTGAAGCAACAGAAAATCCGCATCCGGATGAGCAAATCACCCAGATTCAAATATGGTTACAAGATAACTATCACCGGGAGATTTTATTTCCGCAGATCGCAGAACGCTTTGGAATGAGCATTCGCACATTCAATCGCCGCTTTAAAAATGCTTTGGGACAAACACCGCTGGAATACTTGCAAGAGATACGCATTAACACGGCAAAAGACTTATTAAAAACCAGCAACCTGTCCATTAGCGAAATTGCCGATAAAATTGGTTATGACGACACAGGCTACTTCACTCGCCTCTTTAAAAAACATTTGGCCACCACCCCAAATGACTACCGCAACACTGTCCGGGCAAAACTATTTCGCACTTAAAAAAATCCCCGCTAATGCGGGGATTTTTTTACATGTAATTAAGCAGCATTACTCGCTGCAGGCACCACAGTAAGCTTTTCCGATGTTTGTACACCAATAGGAATGGTGCGAGGTTTCAGGGCCTCAGGAATAATGCGCTGCAAATCTATATGCAACAATCCACTTTCATAATTAGCTGACTGCACTTGCACATGATCAGCTAGCTGGAATCGACGCTCAAAGCTGCGCGCAGCTATTCCTTGATGCAGATAAGTGCGCTGCTGAGTTTCAGCAGTTTTATTAGCCGAAACAGTTAAATTATTCTGATTTACCTCAATGGTTAATTCAGATTGATCGAAACCAGCCACAGCCATAGTAATTCGGTATTTGTCTTCGCCCGTTAGTTCAATATTGTAAGGGGGATAAGCAGGCTGATTCTGTTCTGTGCGAGAAAGGTTATCCAACAAATTAGCCATGCGATCAAAACCAATTGCTGAACGATACAGCGGAGAAAAATCAAAGTTACGCATAAAAATATCCTCAAATGAGCAATACACAAAAATGTGACCCATCGTTTGATCAGGTCGATTAAGTAAGCGCGATCCTCTACCGAGCCATCGCATTACTTAAATAAGGCTCACCAAACATATTTCAAGCGTTTAAATAAAAATTTATTTTTTTAGCAAATTTTCCAGTGCCCCGGAAAGTTGTGGATAACGGAACTCAAAACCGCTCGCCAACGCTCGAGTCGGTAAGACACGCAGACTGGACAGCAGCAAGGTCTTCGCCATCTCACCAAACATAAGTGTTAACACAAATGCAGGCATTCTTATTAGCGCTGGGCGATGCAATACATTAGCCAACGCAACCGCAAAATCACGGTTAGTTATCGATTGCGACGAAACGGCATTTAGCGGCCCGACAATAGCCGGACGCTCGATCAAAAAGAGAATCAGCCGGACCATATCATTAATATGAATCCAGGACATAAACTGCCCGCCCCCGCCCATTGGCCCACCGAGCCCCGCACGGAAAGGAGGTAACATTTGTTTGAGCGCGCCACCATTGGCACCCAACACAATTCCCGTACGCAACAAACAGAGGCTAACCCCGGCCTGCTCAAATTGTTTGGCTGCCAACTCCCAATCGCCACACAATTCAGCGGCAAAATCACTGCCCGCCGCTTCGCGTTCATCAACCAATCTATCACCACAATTACCGTAATAGCCTATAGCACTACCACTGATTACCCTTGCAGGGTAAACACCACGTCCAACAAAGTAAGCAAACAGCTTGTTGGTGAATTCAACCCGGCTTGACCTGAATAAAAGTTTTGTTGCCGGAGACCAACGTCGCCCGGCCAATGGTTCACCCGCAAGATTCACCAGAACATCAGGTACATGTCCTTTTAACATCTCCAAATTGTCGATAAGGCTTACACCTGCCGGCAAATTCTCTGCAGCCAAGGTAGGGCTACGAGTCAGAACGCATACCCGATAACCCTGCTCAATGAGCGCCCCCACCAATGCTCGCCCAATAAATCCGGTCCCTCCGGTTATCAGTATTGATTTCATAATTCACCCGGTTCGATCACCAGTTATCTCTTACTACTAAACCAAGCAAATATCGCTCCTGATATACCGGGATCACCAAAATGACATCCAAGGTTGCTTTGAGTCGGTTATATAAATACTAATATCAATAAATAATAATAAAAGATCCAAATGTTATTAAGAAATTATCACGAAAAACTTGATATTTGCTGTGGGATGATCAATATAGGAAGGGAGGGTCAAGAATGTTCGCGAAACTGATTCGGAACCTCAGCCCTCTAACATAAACGTTAAGGAGCTTTATGATGAAA
>JAGKWY010000172.1 GCA_021151625.1 Gammaproteobacteria bacterium
CATTAATACTCATACATCGGCCTCCTGTGGCACCTGTTGACGGGAACTGGCTTGGGTAATGCTGGAACCGGGCGGGACACTGCGCGTTAACCAGACATTACCACCTATAATCGATCCCTTACCTATAGTAATGCGCCCCAGAACGGTGGCGCCGGCATAAATAACAACTTCATCTTCTACAATCGGATGACGCGGCAAGCCTTTCTGTAAATGGCCCTTGTCGTCAGTGGGAAATGTTTTTGCGCCCAGCGTTACCGCTTGATAAATACGCACACGCTCACCAATCACCGCTGTTTCACCAATCACCACACCTGTGCCGTGATCGATAAAAAAGCCGCGCCCTATTTCCGCGCCCGGGTGAATATCAATTCCCGTTAACGAATGGGCCAACTCCGCCACAATTCGCGCAAGCAAAGGCACACCTAATTGATACAGTGTATGAGCCAAGCGGTGATGAATAATGGCGAGCACACCGGGATAGCACAGCAGGACCTCATCAACACTGCGCGCCGCAGGATCACCCTGAAACGCCGCCTGAATATCCACATCCAACGTACGGCGCAGTTCCGGTAAGGCAGCAGCAAACAAACGAATAATCTGATTGGCCTGAATTTTTAATGCGCTTTCATCGGCAAGCGTATTTTGCTGGCGAGCGAAATAAATCAGCTCCAGCTGCACCTGCCGCAGCAACTCATTCAGGGCCGCATCCAGTGTGTGGCCTACATAATAGTCTTCCGTTTCTTCACGCAGTTCTTGTGGCCCCAAACGCATGGGAAACAAAGCACCGCAAAGCTCGCGAATAATTTGTTGCAGCGCATCGCGCGATGGCAGTTCGCGTAAACCCGGCTCACGTGAACGACCGCGCTGCGCACGCCAATCGTTGCGCGCATTGCGCAATTCTTGCACGATTTTATCCAGCTCCCATGCTGTGTTGCTGGTTGCTGTTCCCAGTTGTGAATTCAACTGGGAAATAGATGTGTTCAACAATTCCGGTGGGTGATTGGCACTCATACAAATTAATCCTGAACCTCTTTAGTCCTGAACCCAGGGCAATCCACGCTGGCGCCAACCGCTGACAGCGCCGCGCTGCTGGCGCTCATCCAAATCGCCTTCAAAGCCTTCGCGCACATTAAACACCCGGGTAAAACCGGCATTGGTCGCTGTAGTTGCCGCGGCTGCCGAGCGTTTACCACTGCGGCACAAAAAAAGAATCACAGCATCTTTAGGCAATTTATTTTCCAGCTCACGCAGGAAACGCGGGTTCTTAATTAAAGCCGGGCCTGTCTGCCAGGCAATGTGTAATGTATTGGGAACATGACCAACAAACTTGCGTTCCTCTGCGGTACGCACATCAATCAAATGCGCTTGCCCACCAACAAATAATTTCCAGGCATCCTCCGGCGCTACACTACCGGCATAGGTTAAACCTGAGGCTTGGGCCTCTTGATTGGCAATTGCCAACAACTCAGGCAACTCTTGCCCTGGAGTTTTTTCTGCTGCAACTGTTGAGTTATCAACAGCCGCATTTAACTGAATCACTGTCATGGTTTCTCCTCGATAAAAAGTGTTTACTTTTAAACACTCTTAACAGTTCACCGTTTAAAACCCGCTTAATTCACGCCTTGTTAGCGATCGGGTTATATCGAATGTCGAGGCCACTATAGTGATGGCTATAACCAATGGGAAAGAATATATCTCTATATCCTTATAATCAGTTTTATGCAGGATTCACTGTTATAAGCTAGGAATATTTAATTCTTTCATAAAAAATTTTTTGCTCCTTATGATGCGTGCCTGGATAGATTTTATTGCAAGGCCGATGCTATGCCCTTAACAGAACTAATGAATTATTTTAACGATCAATTGCAAACCCAGGCGCGTTTGCGCGAGCTACCCAAGACCGGATTTTTTAAAGCGGATAACCAATACTGGGCGCGCTTTGGCAATTTAATCCTGGGCAGTCAATTTGCAGAAATATTGTCCGCCAAAGATGATCAATTAATTGGTCACTATGCCGATTTATTTGTGCGCTCCAGCACCGGTAACCTATTAAATATCGACGATATAGTGAATGCGCTGGAAGACAGAGAACAAGTAGTGCATCTGGATCGCCTGGTAAGGACCCTGCACTCGCTCAACTATTTGCAACAACACGATGGCTTTAAAGGTTTACTCGCACTGCGCGTGCAATCGCGTCACATTCTTAGCGTTGCCAATGAGCACGGTAAAACCTTTGAGAAAATTTTAAGTGATTGTGGCCTTGGGCCAGAGCGTGTAGTACTACATACCAAATTAGTTGATACCGTCAGCCTGCCGCATTTCCAGCAAGCGCTTACTAATTATCGCGAGCGCCAATATCGCATTGGAATCAGCTTGCATGATGCGGGCGACTGGGAATTATTGCGCTTGCTGGAATTACAGCCAGACTATATTTTTTCCAATCCAGCGCTGGTACAGCAATTGGTAGATCATCCGAATTACCCTTTGGGGTCTACACGCATTTTGGTTGCAGCATCGGCAGAATTGAGTCAGTACAAACTGGCGCAATTATCAAATACCGGCTTTGAAGGTTACGTGCAATTGCAGCCTGTACAAACAACAAATCCTGTGCAACTGCACACAGAAAGTTTTCAGTTACCGCCCGATAAGTTATCCGAGTTTGCCGAATCCAAACTTGATAATGCACCACGCCTGGCCAGCTAAATGAATTAGCGTGTCCCGGAATTAGTTAAGAGGAAGTTGGATCTATCGCCATGTGCCAGTTATTAGGAATGAGTTGTAAACAACCCACCAGTATTGGTTTTTCTTTTGAAGGATTTCGCGCACGCGGCGGCCAGACTGATGAGCACAAAGACGGCTGGGGCATTGCATTTTACCGCGATCAGCAGGCGCAGGTTTTTCTGGATGAAGCGCCCGCCGCAGAGTCGCGTTTGGCAGAGGCTATTTACAACACCAACCTGCGCTCTAAAACCATTATTGCGCATATTCGCAAAGCGACCGTAGGCGAAGTGAAGCTCAGTAATTGCCATCCGTTTAGACGTAACCTTTGGGGCAGCGATTGGCTGTTTTGTCACAATGGTGATTTGAAAGGCTTTAATCCGCTGTTGGATGGCGAATTTGTTCCCGAAGGTGATACCGATAGTGAATTGGCGTTTTGCTATTTATTGCAACAACTCAACTGCTATTTGCCTCAGGGCACACGCAATGCCACCGCACTGTTTCAATGGTTAAACCATTTCAGTGAAACCATTGCCGCCTTCGGCACGTTCAATATTATGCTGTCCAACGGCGAGTGGTTGTACACCTATTGCTCGACCAACCTGGCTTATGTTGAACGCAAGTTTCCCTTTAGCTGGGTGACATTGATTGATCGCGAGTTGTCGCTGGATTTGGGCGAACACAACAATCAGCACGACCAGATGATTGTGATTGCCACCAAGCCACTAACGCTGAATGAAAACTGGACGGTATTTCAGCCGGGTGAAGCGCGTTTGTTTAAAGATGGGGAATTACATTTGGAACGATTAAACGGAGCTGATTAATGTAACCCTTGATCATTAGCGTTAATCATTAACGATAAAAATCTGGCAATTGAACATCCGCAAAACAAGTGAACTGTTAAGCTTACCTCCACAGCCATTACCCACATACAGAAACTGTGTATGTGAGTAATGGCAATTTCATTCAGGCTTAAAAATTAATACCCCAAATCCAACAGGGCTTCAGGTGCAGTTACAATAACCCAAGCCAGTACTGCCGAAACCAGCACCACTAAAAACAAGGCCAGCCAGATTTTGGAGGATTCAATAGAGCGCGCACCTTCAAATCCACGGCGCGGTTTCTTACCGGTCACCATGGCTTTAATCAGGTTTTCGCGTTTTATGAATACATAGAAAAGTACAGCAGCAACATGCACCGCCACTGCAGCGAGAATCCAGTAAAACAATTCTTTGTGAATACCGGTAAGTTTTAAGCTCAACTCATTACTGATGTAGCCATACAAAGGACCGACATTAAAAATTTCATCGTTGGCAAATAATCCGGTTACTGCCTGTACCAACATTACTGTTAACAGGAGCAACACCATAAGCGCACCAAGTGGATTATGGCCAGGGTAGGATTTGGCTTTATTAGTTGCCAGACTCCTGGCGTAGCGCAAACTTTCAAAGGGATGACGAACAAAATTAGCGAACTGTGCGTGATGAGTACCGAAGATTCCCCAGAGGATACGGAACCCTACCAGGATCACCACAAAATAACCCGACCACAGATGCCAGGTAAAATAACTCACACCCGCCCAGTTACTCACATAGGCAACAATAAACGAAGCTACCAGTAACCAGTGAAATGCACGTGTGGGTATATCCCACACATGCAGGTGCGGATTATCAGTAAGCGCGGAGGCTTCCAGGTCCAGGCCTTGCGTAGGTTCGATAAACTGATCAGACATAACAAATACTGCCGGGAGTTAAAAAAGCGAGGATTAATAATATTAAAACGTAAATCAGGTTCAGCGAGGTTTAACCAAATTACTGGATAAAATTGCCGGGCAACTCCATGAAACAATACTGTTGGATCTATTCCAACAGTATTGTCAGGCAGAGCTCAACAAGGAAAAAATTATTTTTCCTTGTACTTGTCGTGACAGCCTTTGCAACCTTCAGCAACCGCTTTAGCTGCAGCTTTAAATGCATCAGACGCGCTTGATTCCTTAGCGGCTACCTGCGCCAGGGTTTTGGTATTCGCCTGGAATTCCTTCAACAGTTTTTCAAACTCAGCCGCATTGGTAAATGCTTCTGCTTTGGTTTTGGTATCAGGAGTACCCAGGTTGGAATCCGCCGGGAAGGTACCATCCAACAGCTCACTCAAAAACGCAACACGCTGCGCGCGCTTGGCAATGTCCGCCTGGTTGTAGGGCGCCTTGCCTTGCAACACTTCACCAATTGGCTTGAAGTTATTGGCAATCAACAAAAACGCCGCTTTACGCACTGCAATTGCTTGCTTTGCCGGTGAAGGGCCAGCAGCAGGAGCTGCTTTGGCAGGTTCGTCTGCCGCAAACACACTGGCGCTACCCGCAACCAGGCATGCAGCCCCCAGAATTTTTAACGAAGTTACAGCTTTGGCTACACGAGTCATTAACAGGTTTCTCCTAAGATCT
>JAGKWY010000078.1 GCA_021151625.1 Gammaproteobacteria bacterium
GACTCCAATTCGTTAACAAGGAGAATGGAGCGCGCCTTAGCGCGCCCACTCCTGCCGGTAGATCACAGAATCCAGCGCAGGGATTTCCTGCAACATGGCGCGCGTACCGCTGGTGTTGAGCACATTGGTCAACTTCTCAATGTTGCAGCGATAGGCGGTTTTCTCGGCATCAGACATGTTGAAAGGCACTTCACGAGTCTTGTCCTTGTCGATCAGGAAGAGCGAACTCACGCCGCTACTGAAGCTGACAAACTGGGTTGCCAGACAGGTTTTGGCTTGTTTGGAGAGATCAGGTTGTTCAACCAGCAAACGCGCCAGATCTTTCGCACCATTGAAAGTAATCTCAGGCTTGTAAATCACACGGTCCGGATCGTTGGTAAATTGCAGCTTCTGGTAGGGAGAGAAGAATGCCGCTGATGCATCAATTGCATTACCTCTCAGGTCAGTAGTGCGAACACGGCCAGCCGCATCGATGTTCTCCATACCACCACCGAGTGGATTGATAATTTCCAGGTGACAGTTGGAACAAGTGGTTGGCTCGGTGATCTTGTCAGCAATCATGCGCTCAGTGGTTTTTGGATCAGCAAAGAAGGCAGCATGTTTTCTCGCCAGAGCTTCACGATCCAGAGATACACCTGCTGGTGGCTCAGGGATGTCCTGACACATCAGCTTGCGACGAACTGCAACAGCACGGGTAATCAGGTTGGAATCATTGTCACGCGCATAGCGGGACATGAACGCACCAGACACCAAGATACCGCCGCGATCACTGGTGGTCGCTTTCACGAAGCCATCAGCATCTGCGGTACCTGTGTAAGCCAAACCGTAGTGAGTTGCTAAACGTTGGTTCACGTAGGTGAAGTTGGGGTTGTAAACGGTCGCGAAGGTTGAGGTGGAATCCAGCACCGCCGCCGAGAAGTTTTTACCCAACTCCAATTGCATATCCCCAGCCAGGGTTGCGAAGTTGGCAACGCCCACTTTGCTTTGGGTGGCCAGCTTTTCGGTACCCAACCAACGGTTGATGAAGTCACCCATCAACAGTTTGGTGTTGGCGGAGTTCATCAGCGCGGCTGCTTGCGTACGAATACCAGCAACGGTATTCAGATCACCGCGACCTGCCGCCGCCAACAGACTCGCATCTGGTGTGGTGCCGGTATAGGTGTAGCTCAGATAGGTAGCAATCTCATAACCAGTCAGTTTGTAGACGCTGCCGCTGGACAACTCACCCAACTCAGAGCGATACAGGAATTGTGGTGATGACAACATCGCAGACAGAGCGACTTTCATACCATCAGCCTCGGTACGACCGGCAGCCGTTCCTTTGGCCAACGCCAGGTAGTCAGCTTGTTCTGTACTGGTCAGCGGACGGCGGAAGATACGCTGTCCCAGATCGTTCACCAGCTTGTCTGCACAGCCGGCAGCACCAGGAGTACACGCCAGTACAGCATTCCAGCGGTTAGCTACATCATCAGCAATACGCTCGGCAGTTGATACATACGAGGAGTAACGTGCGCTATCCACCAGCAACTGGTTGTTATTCAGGAAGGCGCCAGAAATAGCATCATCAGGCAGGCGTGAGATTACATCTTGCTGATAATTCACCAGACTACCTACAGAACGTTGGTATTCAGCGCGAGTCAACAAGCGCAGGGTACGTTGGCCAGGTGCAGTGGCAGTACTTGGGCAAGAGAAAGCAGCAATGCTGTTATCCGGAATACCATCAGATGGTGCACGCTTGGTAAACAGGAAGGCCTCCAGATCTGCCGCGTTTTGTGCAGTCAAACTGCCGGCTTCACCTTGCGGCATATACTTGGCGATGTAGTCGCGCAGTGCCAGTTGTTCGCCTTTGGTTTGATAGTAGTAAGCGCGGTTCGGGTTAACCGGGATGGAAAATGAACCATCGGTAAACTTCTCGGTATCACCATGACAACCATAGCAGCGCTGCTGCCAGAGACTTGAACCGCGTGCTACATCACCAACAAGCGGGCCTGCACTGCTAGAGCTACGAGAGCTCACACTACCCATTGAGGAACTGGTAGACGAGACCACCGAACTGACCGACGAACCAGCAGAAGAAGTGGAACTCGAGCTGGTGCCGTTATCAATAATCAAAGTAATAGGCGCAGTTGCAACCGATGGGATACTGTCGGTATAGCTGAGCACTTTATAGTCATAGCTGCCAGATACACTCAGTGCATCAAGATGGCTAACGCTGTTAGCAACCAGATTGCCTGCGGTTGCCCAACGACCATCAGCACCCTTGCGACGCACCAGGAAACCAGTTTCGTTGCTGCTGACATCTGCCCAGTTCAAGCTCGCACCTGAAGCAACCGCAGTTCCGGTCAAACCAGAAGGAGTAACTGGTGCAGTGGGCAAGCTAATCGCAGGAACATTGGTTGGGTTGTCACGGTTCAGGAACATTTTGAAGTAAACCGGAACCTTTTCACCGATGGTGCTCAGAGCAGCAATCGCACGCAATGCCTCAACACCCGCGTTCAACTCAAAATCAGCAGAGTTGATCACGATCGGCTTGCGAGGAGAGAAGCTCACACTGTTGTTGGCGTGTTTCATTACCACTGCATCAAACACAATAGACTTCACTACGCCGTGCAACACCAGATTACCCGTTACGCTTTGCACCTTGATACTGCCCGGAGCCTGAGCATCCAATGCAGCCAAATCCAACTGGGTAGTAAAATGCAAGCTGGGCAAATAGGCAGCCTCAAACAACAGGTTTTGCATACGCGGATCGCGGATGGTGTTGTTGGTGCTGATACTGGTTAGTGGAATCGTCAGAGTGGCCTGCCCAGAAGAAGATACAGTTCCTTGCAACTGGGTGAAGGTAAAGTTCTCTGGAGTCTCAACACCAGCAGTGCTTCTTTTCACCGAAGTGAAATAGAAGTTGGAGTTAGCAGCATCCAGTAACCAGCGTGCAGCATTAACTGGCGATACACTGGACGCAACCGAACTAGCCACACTGCTAGCAACGCTACTCGCCACACTACTGCTGGAAGCGGTGCCGCCACAGGCGAGGCCATTCAACGTGTAATCAACTGGTGCTGCGCCAGGGTTGGTGGCGATATAACCAAAAGAAACCGTACCGCTCGCTGGCAGGTTACCGTTGTAACCCACATTCTTCACACACACTTTTTTGCCGGTCTGGGTGTAGGTACCTTCCCAGAGGCTGGACACAGTTTCGCTACCGGCAAAGTTCCAGCACAATTCCCAGCTGGTTTTCGCCGCGCCGGTGTTGGTTACTGTCACTTTGTACTGGGCGCCTGAGCCCCAGTTATTTTCAGTTTGAAGGCCGATGCTACAGGCTCCCTGGGCAATTGCAGCGCTAGAGGCCATCAGACCCAGAGCAATCCCGCTGGAGAGCATCGATACTTGCAGTAATTTTTTCATGATAATTTCTCTCTCTGCTTCATCCAATTAACGGGCGTCATAGACGAGCGCAAAGTCCACAGGGACAGAGGCGTTGATCGAAGCAATTTTACTGTCACAGTTGCAGTTGGATTGGCTGCTGTTTCAAACAACAAGTCGCGCATACGTTGGTCGCGCAATGCCACACCGGTATTCACGGTATTCAAATCAATAGTCAGTGTGGCGACACCAGCCGCATTAATATCGCCGCCAATACTGGTGAAGTTGTGAACTTCCAGGTTGTGGGTGTTTTTGGTGGTCGCGAAGTTCAGGTAGGAATCAGTAGTATTCAGAGTCCAGCCTGCAGCAGCTACCGATGAAGAGGCTACTGAACTGGGTGTTGAGCTACTTGAAGCCACAGAACTGTTGGAACGAGATGAGCTACTAGGCACAATCGAACTGCTCGCCACAGAACTGCTTGAGCGAGAAGAGCTGCTCGGTGCCAGAGAGCTGGAAACAGCCGTTGAACTTGAGGTCACTGTATTGCCGCAGAGCGCACCAGTGATTACTGGCATCTCCGCTGCTGCTGCGCCCTTAGTACCCTGGAAACCAAAGGTAATACTGGCATTTGGCTGGAGAGTGCCATTCCAACCCGCGTTTTTTGCGGTGTAAGGATTGGTGCCAGTTAAGGTGGTGTCGTAAGCACTGGTGATGCGGTTATCGCCCGCATATTGCCAGCTAACACTCCAGTTACTCACCGCCGCTGCGGTGTCGTTGGTTATTTTTATCGTGCCTGTAAATCCATTACTCCATTGGCTAACTGTGTACACACAGGCGGCGTGGGCATGGATGGAAAGCGTGGATACAGCCAGTGATAACCCAAGCGCCCCCAGAGTGCGCGATAGCACACCCAAAGGACGAGGGTTCTTCGCTGAGGCTTTAAAGCTACTCATAATGCGTTCCTCGAAGAAAACCGAAAACAATCGGCGGGGATTAACGGTTGTTGCCAAGCCAGTTATTGGTTGTTATTGAGTCGACCAAACAGCGAGTCGAAACTAGAGCTACATCAACACATCACGGCAATTACTGACGTGCCGCGGTGGTCCACAAAAGCCGGCAAATTGCCGGCAAATTCCTTAATCAAATTTGCGTGAAGCGCTTACTGGAAGTTGCTCGGAAATGCGCTCTGACAAGGTTGTCATTTCAGTCTGATTTTTACGCATGCCACGCAGTACCTCACCCGCCACAATGAAGGCGCACACCAAGAGACCTGAGTAGATAAACATTACGTAGCTGTAATCCACGGTGTAATTCCAGGGACGCGCAATGCCGAGATAACAGGCAAACAACCAGGATACTGAGGAAACAGCACCAGTCAGGGCGACCAGGACCTGATCAACTGAAGGCTGCCCAAGCAACCCGCGACTGGATATAACACGTGGAAAACTGAAGTAATGCAGAGCAATACCATTGATGGTCAGCACTGAAACCACAGTGAACTTGGCCCAAAGCTTTTCATTCAGCAGATACTGCTGCGGGTTTTCCAAATAACCCAACAACACCAGCGCCAGGCCGGAAATCCATAACAACACCAGGGCTACAAACATAATGTCTGCCGCTTTGGTTAACTCGCGCACAGCAGATTCGGACAAGCGTCCGCCACGGGTTTTGGCCAGGGCCAGGTCTTGGATCAGCAATAAGCCCACAGCAACGCAGGCAGCCAATAAATGTGCATAAACAATCAGGGTTTTCATCGTTCGCGCCTTATCGTTGTGATTGTGTTGTTGTAATGAGCTGATTTTCGGGCGCAGAAAAGCCGCCGAAGCATCAACCGCCAGTTGGCTCACATCGAGTAAATGACATTCAAGTACAGCTGGGTGGCGAAACGGAAAAGAGCAATAAAATCAACTTATTGTCTTTTTTGGTTTTCTCTCGTTATCGCACGGTTTGTGGTTTTTTGTGCCACTTATAACACTCGGCACTTTGTTCTTATAACCAAAAATCGTATTTTCCGGTTTGTAAATTATTTTCTTCTTATTGTTAATCAGTATCTCATATTGAAAATAATTTTCTAGAGGGTAAACAAAATATTCTTTACTTAAAAATGGTATTTGTTCACAAAAATGCAACTTTGCGCGCCACAGCACTTGCTATCTGATGCGACAGTTAGGATCTATCCGACAAATACTGACCGTTAACGAGAATAGCTAGCAAGAAGAAGCCTGCACATAGCGCAAACAGAAAAGTTATAAAGTGAAATAAAGAAATGCAGGCGAGAAAATTATTTTCTTTAAGTGAGATTAATTTTCAGATGATTTTTCTTTTCGTTTTTGTGCGCGACGCTGCGCAAAAAAATTACTGAGTTGATGCTGGCATTGCCCCGCCAAAAGCCCGCGCGAATAATCCACGCGATGATTAAAAAAATCGCTCGTCAATAACTGCGCTTTGCTCACCACCGCCCCCGCTTTGGGTTCAGTTGTACCAAACACCAATCGCGCGATGCGTGCATGCACCAATGCACCCACACACATAGTGCAGGGTTCAAGTGTTACGTAAATGGTGGAATCAATTAAACGATAATTTTTTATTTGGTTCGCCGCCTGGCGTAACGCAATAATTTCTGCGTGCGCGGTTGGATCACAACTGCTGATTGGTTGATTAAAACCCTCTCCCAAAATAACGCCGTCTTTTACAATAACAGCGCCCACTGGAACTTCACCCAGTGCCTCGCCTTTTGCTGCCAATTGCATGGCATATTCCATCCACTGGATATCATCCGTAGAAAATTCTACCGCTGGCTCGCTCACACTTTCTGATTCATTATTAATCACGAATTATTCTCGCGCAGCACTTTTTTCAGCTACCACTGGTGCTAAATAATTTGCCTGCTCTGCCACTGTTAATTCACGCACAAAGCGAAAGCGAGGAATAGTCTCACCCGCCAACTCTACCGTTTCAGTAAACATCTCCAGGGGACGCACCCACCAGGAATAATCGCCATACAGACAGCGATAAAAAACTAATGGCTCACGTGTCTCACTGTGCGTCGCCACTTGAAATACAAAATAGTCGTTATCTTTGTAGTGACGATACAAACCCGGTTTAAGATTCATTTAAATAACACCTGCGGATTTTAATTGTTGAATTTTTTCAGGCGATAAATTTAATACCGCCTGCAAAATATCTTGCGTATGGCTACCGACATTTCCACCCGGCCAATCGGTGCGCCCCGGGGTATCAGACAGTTTAGGCAGGATTGCTGGAATCTGTAAGGGTTTGCCATTGATCTCCACCTGCTCAAACATACCGCGCGCATTAAAATGCGGGTCAGCAAACATATCCCGTACATTATAAATCGGCCCTGCCGGTACGCGCGCGCCTTCCAGCAATTGCAAAATTTCATCAGAATCCTTACTCATGCACCAGGCAGCCAGTGCATTATCAATTTCCAATTCATGTTGTACGCGTCCGGCATTATTGGCCATACGCGGGTCACGCGCCATGTCCGGGTGCCCAGCCACTTCCATCAAACGTTGGAAAATAGAATCGCCGTTACCGCCAATCACCACATATTTACCATTTTTACAGCGATAGGTATTGGTAGGCACTATGCCAGTCACTGTAGTGCCAGAAGGTTCGCGCACGACACCTGCACCAGAAAATTCCGGAACCACCGCTTCCATTAAATTGAACATGGATTCGTAGAGCGCCACATCCACCAACTGACCTACCCCGTCAGAGTTTCTTTCACGCTCCAACAACGCCAGCGCGATGCCCAACGCAGCATGAATGCCGGAAATAGTATCGCCAATACTTAAATTAGGGCGCACTGGCGCCTGATCAGGAAAGCCATTTACATAGCGAAAGCCACTCATACCTTCACACACAGAAGCAAAACCAGGCTTGCTGGCGTAAGGTCCCGTCTGGCCATAACCGGAAATACGTGCATAAATAATTCCGGGATTGGTCTTTTTAATTTCTTCCGGCCCCAAGCCCCAGGATTCCATAACGCCGGGACGGAAATTTTCAATTACTACATCGGCACTATCAATTAATTGCCGTGCAATTTGCTGCGCTTCCGTTTTTTTTAAATCGAGCGTGATACTTTTTTTGTTGCGCCCAATACTGCGCCACCAATGCGATGTACCATTTTCCAACACGCGCCAACCGCGAATGGGGTCACCTTCTGGCGGCTCTATTTTTATTACCTCAGCACCGAAATAACCCAGCATGCAACCAGCAAACGGGCCCGCAAGTAGTTGGCCTATTTCGATAACACGAATGCCATCCAAAGGACGGCGGGCTTGCATGAAATCGCTATTCATTTTTGTACCTTATTGTTTGAGACCGTAAAGAGACCTTCAGGCCCGTAAGACACGCCGTAAATACATCCCTGTAGGCTCGAATCGGCATCCATGCCTCATACGGTCTTACAAACCTGAAGGTATCTTTACTCTGCACCTATATTCAGAACAATTTTCCCAATATGCTGATTCGATTCCATCCGCCGATGCGCATCGGCAACCTGCGCAAATGGAAATACCGAGTCGATTATGGGTTTAATTTTTTTCGCATTTAGCAACGGCCACACCTGCGCTTCCAATTCCCGGGCAATGTTCGCTTTCGCTACTGCAGATTGCGCGCGCAAAGTTGAACCAGTTAAGGTTAAACGTTTTAACATCAGCGGCATAAAATCGACATTGGCTTTACTGCCATTTAAAAAAGCAATATTTACTATACAGCCATCTTTTGCGGCAGCCGAAAAATTGCGCTGGATATAGTCACCACCCACCATATCCAAAATAACATTGGCTCCCTGCCCAGCGGTTAACTCTTTTACTGCGGCAACAAAATCCTGCGCGCGATAATTAATTGCTGCTGCGCCAAGTGCTGTAATCGCCGCACACTTTTCAGCAGAACCCGCAGTGGCAATAACCCTTGCGCCAAACGCAAGCGCCAACTGAATTGCACTGGTGCCTATACCACTGGTACCGCCGTGAATCAGTAAACTTTCCCCCGCACACAGTTGCGCGCGTTGGAACAGGTTATGCCATACAGTGAAAAATGTTTCAGGTAGCGCTGCGGCTTCAACAAAAGAAAATGACTCCGGAATTGGTAAACACTGGGCTTCCGGTGCAATTGAATATTCAGCATAACCGCCACCATTAACCAATGCGCAAGCTTTATCGCCCAGCTGCCAACGTTTCACCTGCTCGCCACAAGCAACAATTTCGCCTGCCACTTCCAGCCCCAGGATTGGCGATGCATCGGCGGGCGGCGGGTATAAACCCTGGCGTTGCAAAATATCCGGGCGATTGATGCCAGCTGCATGGACGCGAATTAGCACTTCATCGGCAGCAGGTGACGGGATCTCGCCTTGGTCGATAAAAAGTTGCGCGGCATCGCCGGGATTTTTTGTGGATATGTATTTCATTGGTGGTCGAATTCGCAATGATTTATTTAATAAAAAACTCCGCGTTGCTTTGTTGGGTTACGGTACTCGTGTAACTCGCACCTAACCCAACCTACGTTAGTGCCATAATAGTACCTGTCACGGTTCCAAACGTTGGATGGACCAGGAGTTATCCGCCTGCACATTGTATTGGAAACGATCATGCAAACGCGCGGCACCGCCCTGCCAGAATTCAATTTGATGGGGCTTCACGCGAAAGCCGCCCCAAAAATCGGGGACAGGAATTTCGCCCTTGGCAAATTTATTTTTCATGGACTCAAATTGTTGCATCAACAATGCACGCGACGAAATAGGTTTACTTTGCTGCGATGCCCAGGCGCCAAGCTGGCTATCACGCGGGCGAGTGACGAAATATTTCAACACTTCAGCTGCCGATAGTTGCTCGGCAACACCACAAACCTTGACTTGACGCTCCAGAAAATACCAGGGGAAATGCAAACTGATTTTGGGGTTTTGTTTTAATTCCTGGGCTTTGCGGCTATTCAGGTTGGTGTAAAACACAAAACCTTTTTCATCCATATGTTTCAACAGCACAATACGCTGCGAAGGTTGACCCGTCGCATCAACCGTTGCCACTGTCATCGCATTAGGGTCAGGCAACCCGGATTTAATAGTCTGCTCCATCCAGCGCTGAAACTGCTCAAATGGGCTGGCCGCGAGATCCGCAAAATCCAACCCGCCCTGGGTATATTCGCGACGAAAATCTTCAAGCTTTAGTTCCATAAGACAACCCCACCAAATTCATCAACCGGAGATAACGACCAACGTAAACAAAAAAGGCACTGAATACAGTGCCTTTTTTAGATCACTAGCTACTGAGGGTTATTCTAACCCACAGCGATACCAATGCCGTACTAATGCATAGGTCAACAGACTGCAAATGATTGCACTGAGCACCCCGTGCCACAATGCCCCCGGGTAAATCGCTTGCATTACAGCCAATTGGCGCAACGCAATTAACATTCCGAACATGGCAATCGCCGCACCCATCTGTTGTGAGCGAATAAGTAACATCGCCAAAGCCACACCGATAAAAGGATAGAGCTGTTGGCCCAGCAACTGCGGGAATTCACGGCTTGCCAGGGATGAACAAAATAACCAGGTCAATGCCAAGAGGCTGATTAACGCAAAGCGCCAGGGCTTACTACTAAAGCGCAACAGGCCCAATGCCAGAATGATCGATATCACAAACGGAAACACGCCTTTAAAACCATTCAAAATGGTTGTGAGCCAAGGCATAAATGTAGCCCAATCCGCTGAATAAGCACCTGGAGCCCAGGTGGAAGGCAGAATTAACTCCAACAGACAACGAAAGCCAGTTAAGGCCAGCGCCAGAGTTGCTCCCAACATAAAATCCCGCGCAAAGCTGGCCTCCGGGCGCGGGCGCTGGCCGTGGATTGCCTGGGCAGCAAAAAATAAGATCACTCCTTGTACCACCACCGTAACGCCTATCCCAAACAGCATTATTGCGATTTGCACCCACCAACCCATAGCAGTTTGCAAGGCACCCAGCACCTGATCAAACCAAAGCAGGGCCACGAATAATTGCGCAACAACACCCACTAGAATCCATGGCCATGCAGCCTGGATACTAAAACGACGTACAGTCTGTTTGCGGAAAAAACACAGCGCGGCGCAACCAATTAATACGAGCAAGGCCACTTGCGCAATAATGCGATAGGGTTGCTGACGCGAATATTCTTCGCTCTCGGCACGCGTCCAGGCTTCAGGAATATCAATGGTGCGCACATAACTCACCACTTCATCGCCCGCCAGTTTAATGATGATGGCAGCACTCGCCTTGTTATGATCGTAAGCCGCTTTATCCAGATAAGTCAGTACCCAATCACTGCGCGCAGGCCGTTGGATTTCCTCCACCGTTTTTTCTTCCAGCAAAGCCGGATCCGCCCAGTTCAAACTACGAATCCATTCTTGCGCTTTGGCAATTGCCTGCTCACGCGACAATTTTGCACCAGCTCTGCCCTCCGGTAACTTGTGTACTAACTCATGCAAACTACCGTCAGGATAAAGCCAGGCATGCCACTCTTCTGCACGCTCTTCTACTGGTCCATCGAACTTGCGCCAGCTAACTACCCAAAAAGGTTTGTCCAGATATTTTCCAATCAAACTATGGACTTTGTCGGCACCAGTTTCGCGCCATACATATTCCAGCGGCTGCGACCAACCGTTATGGGTTATCACACTGGAGTGCCACTCGCCATCGAGAATAATATTTTTTTCACGCAGAATATTTTCAGCCGCTTGCTTAGCTTGCGCGCGATCAATTTGATAAGTGTAAGGTGTCCAATCAATTCGCGGCGCTTTGGTTGCTGTTGCAATTATCAAGGCAACAGAAATAACTGCCATCACACCTAGCCACACAGGTTTGATATTGATTGCGGAAGTATTTGCATGTTCTTCAACTATTTTTTCCTCAGTTGCCACCACAGGAACTACAACTTCAGGCACACCATTACGCCACTCGTTAGCTAGTGGTGCAAAGTGACCGCGTTTCACACGCGCCCAGACAAAAACCAATAAAGGTGCTGCACCGGCGAGAATAACCAGCAACCTATCAACCCATAAGCTTGCATCAGTCGCGGTAAAAATCGGCAAGCTCATTAACACCAGATCATATTCAAAATGGGTGAGCATACTCACCATTAACCCAAAACGAAGGTACACCAAACCAAATACTAACGCGGGAATAAATAATTCGATGAGGCGACTATAACCAGGAATATTAGGATAATTGGCGTGGGCACCGCCGAAAATTAATGCCTGTGCAATCAAGGTAACGATCACAAGCTTGTTGCGAATACCGTAGTGATTGCCAATTAACACAGCAAGCGATAAAGGAATCGCGCGAAATAAACATTCCTCCCAGGTACCCGCTTGCAACGCCATAAAAATTGGCCCCAATGCAGGCCGCCAACTGGCGAGAATATTGGGATCAGAATTAATATCTGCCGGGCTCCACCAACCCAGAACTTTGGTACTGAACCAATAAAATGCCATTGCATACAGCAGGAAAAATCCGGTCCAGGCAAATGCCCCCAACACGCGGCCCAAAATTTCCGGTGATGCTGCTGCAGGGCGAAACATATCCCACAAGCGCGGATGTTCTGCAAATGCGTTGCGCGTAAGCCCTTCAGCTACGGCATAAATCGTTGCGAATAACAGCGAGGCAAAAACAAAAGCACCGCCCGCTTGTGCCAATTGCTGGAAAATAAATGTTTGTGCCGAGCTAGTGGTTTGATAATTCATCCAGGTGATTGGCATATTTGCCAATATCGCAGCACCTAAACCTGCACCAACAACCAACGCTGGCCAAAATGCTTTTAGCCAACGCAATTGATGGCGCCGGAACAACCAGACTCCACCACCAACCAAACCACCCAAACCAAATATCACGGCCATTAAATAACTGGCAATTTGACTAATCTGCGTATTGAGCGAACGCATCTCATCGAAACGCTGATTAAATGCCTGGGGAATATGTTTGAACGTATCCACCGCCACTAATTTATCGCCAGCCACTTTTAATGCAATTCGAAAACGCGCCTCGCCCGCAGTGAGGTTCGCATGTTCATAGGTAAAGGTGTAATCCACTCGACCACTTGCTTGTCGCTGCTGTTTAGTCTCAAACGTTTTATAGGCATTAAAACGCTCGCCCATAAATTTTCGCGCGCCGGTTTCAGCCAATTCACGTGCAGCAGTTTCCTCCAGCGCAGCGCCCGGTGTTTTTTCCGGAATTAAATAGGCAAATGAAACAGGTTCACCGCGCGGGCTAAACGCGGTGATCAATTCTTCTTCCTGCCCCGGGGAAAAGGTGCGCACTTTCCAATAATGCGTAACCGCATCCAACTGCGGAATTAATGTTTGAAATGACTTTATCCCGCCTGCTTCCAGCTCTACATAATTTTGCAATCCGCGATCACTAATAAAAACTGCGGCTGAACGCTCAGTTTTTAAATCTGGAAATTGTTGCTGCTGGAAACTCTGCGCGGCATCAACTGCCTGCTCGCGCGAAAAAGTGATATCAATACTTAGGCCGGGCGCAGCCACAAACATCAGTTTGAGTGCAGCAACTGCTGCGCACAGGGAAATAGCTAAAAATGCTCCCCAGAAATAAGGGGATCTTAAATAGCCGTGCGGGGAGCTTTGCATCTTGCATATTCCTTTTTAGATTTTGGTTATGATTTTTTCCTGCCGATAACTGGCGCCTGTAATCCTAACGAGATTTATTGCCGAGGTATAGCCGATAAATACTACCAATATCCGGGCTTTTTACGCGAAACCCGCGAAAAATCATGGTTCTTGGCCGGAGCAAAGGCTACACTAGGCGGCATAAACAAAAGGATTATCGCGCCACCCGCCAGGACATGCTGTTTGCCAATCATCGACCAAACCTGGCCCAGCCGAACCCTTTATCTGATTTTTTTACCAACTGTTTTTCAAACCTTTTACACGTTATTTTTATGAGTAAATCCCAATCCGTTGTCGGCATCATTCTCGCCGGCGGCCTTGCCAAACGTATGGGCGGAGGCGACAAATGCCTATTGCCACTCGCCGGTAAAACACTGCTGCAACGGACTGTTGAACGCGCCCTGCCACAAGTAGAAAAGCTGTTGTTAAATGCTAATGGCAACAGCCTGCGTTTTGCCCGTAACCGTTTACCGGTTGTGCCGGATTTATTGCCCGGCAACCTGGGTCCGCTGGCTGGCATTCATGCCGGACTGAGCTGGATGAGCAAAGACAACCCCAATGCTGAATGGCTGGTGAGCTTTGCTTCTGATACACCATTCTTTCCGCTGGATCTGGTTACCCAGCTATTGGCCGCAGCAACCACCCACCACAGCCAGCTCGCCATCGCCAATTCCCGCTTGCGCAGCCACCCGGTATTTGCTCTCTGGCATGTATCGCTGTTGAATAAAATCGAACAACAATTAACGACCGGAGATGTGCCTCGTCTACAAGAGTGGATAAAACAACAAAAAATGGTAGAGGTGAGTTTTGCTGCCGATGCCTATGACCCGTTTTTTAATATCAACACCCCACAAGATCTTTACGCCGCTGAACCACTAGTAGCGCTGGTAAAATAAGACCAACGGGATCGCCTTCAACCAGCAAAAACTGTTATCTTTCCCAAAATTGTTTGAGGAAATTTTCATGCTGTGGCGATTGCTTTGTGTTGCACAATTTTATCTCTTATTAGCACTCTATACCTATCTCGGCTTAACGCCACACCCAGAAAACTCCGTACCGGTTTTTAATGATTTATTAATGCATTTTATCGGCTACACAATTGCTGCCTTTTCCATTAGCTTTGCGCGCCCGCAATGGCCAGTTTGGCAACGCGCGGCCCTTTTAATTGCCTACTCATTTGCAATTGAGGTTGGCCAGCATTTTAATCCGCCACGAACATTTAGCCTCGCTGATATGCTGGCTAATAGCAGTGGTGTTATTCTGGGTTTATGCGTTGTATTGCTACTGGTTAAGTATGTAAGCTTTTTCTCCAGTATTCTCTATTGGAAAACCAACTTGTCAAAAAGCAGTGCCGCCCTCTGACATGAGAACTTAACAGGGCCGAAAAAATTATGTCCAAGACAAGAAACTCACTAACTATGAGAATAAGCTTCCAGTGCGCATTACTGTTTTTATTCAGCCTGTTCTCTGCTTTAGCAACAGCGGAGATAAATCCAAATAAACAACAAATTTTTATTGCAGCTGCACTCGCGCAAATCCAGGATAACATCACCTACAACGGAGCTTATTTTAAAATCAGCTACCCAATGGGAGACATACCCGCACACTACGGTGTCTGCACCGATGTCGTGATTCGCGCTTATCGCAAACTCGGAATTGATTTACAGGAATTAGTACACAACGACATACGCGCAAATTTTTCGCTTTATCCGGCAAAACGCAATTGGGGACAAACTAAACCCGACACCAATATCGACCATAGACGCGTACCCAACTTGCAAACTTTTTTCACGCGTCATGGCAAAAAATTGCCCGTAAAAAATACGGCGGCAGATTATCAAGCGGGAGATCTGGTTACCTGGATGCTTGTCGGTAACTTACCGCATATAGGCGTAGTCACCGATAAACTTTCTACAGATGGCCAGCGCCTGCTTATAGTTCACAACATTGGCGCCGGCCCACAACTGGAAGACGTATTATTTGCCTACCCCATCACTGGCCACTATCGCTACGCGTTACCTTGAATTGCTGATCGAGAAATTTCGCCACTGCATCAACAGAAGTTTTAAACCAGGGGTCAAATAACCAGAAAGAATGTGGCGTATTGGGAATTTTCGTCACTTGATACGGAATCCCCAAAGGCTTCATTTTTTCAATCATCTCTTTATGCCCAACACTAAAACGCTCCTGCGCACTGATTAAAAACAAAATCGGCGGCGTATTTTTATTGACGTAAAAAATTGGCGATGCCTCGTGCCACAACTCTGTTTTATCAGCGTAGCGCCCACCAAACCAGGCACCAGCAGCGGAAGGAGTTTTACGCGGATCATCTTCATGGAAGCGCGCTGCTTCTGAAGTGAAATCAGACAAACCATCGATATTAATAATGGCTTGTACATCGCTGGAAACTGAAGACTTTTTTGCTTGCGGATCAAATTTGAAAATACCGGCCGTCACACCCGTGAGGCTAGCAATTTGCCCTCCTGCAGAACCACCGGCGATAGCAATTTGTTTTGGGTTCACATCATATTTTTTCGCATTAGCACGCAACCAGCGCACTGCCGTTTTTACATCGTAAATTGCTGCTGGATATTGCGCTTCACCAGATAAACGATAACTGATAGTCGCCGCCACATACCCCCGCTCCGCCATCGCCATCGCGAAAGGGGCAAAGTTAGTTCGATAGCCGGAGCGCCAGCCGCCGCCATGCACAAATATAAGCGCAGGTCGCGCTTGATCTATTTTGCTAACAGGGAGATACAAATCCAATTGCAATACGCGCTTGCCATAGCGCACATAACTAATGTTTTTAATTTCTTTAACCGAGGATGGAAGCTTTTGATCAGGAATTGAAATAAAAGGATATTCACCGATCAGTTTTTGATAAGTGGCTTCCGGGGTATAGGTATTGCTTGGGTCATCAATTTGCGTGACCGTCTGGCAAGCACCCAAACCAAGCGCACAAAAAAGAATTGCCACAAAATACAGTTTATTTGTCATGGTTACCCACTCACAGGTGAAGGAAGATAACCGAATATTTATGCCGGTATATTTTTTGAATCAAGTGTAACCCTGAACAGCAGAAAATCTATCTGCGAAACTAAAAAGTCTATTCATCAAAAAACAAAAAGGCCAGCTATTGCTGGCCTTTTGCACAGGATACTATTTATTAGCTATCACAATAACAAACGACGCAGGTCACCAATCACCGATACCAGATAAGTCATAAAGCGACCAGCATCAGAACCGTTAACAGCGCGGTGATCGTATGACAGCGACAAAGGCAGCATATTGCGCGGAATAAACTCTTTACCATTCCACACCGGCTTCATCTGCGCACGCGACACACCCAGGATACCCACTTCAGTTGGCGCAGATACCATTGGAGTAAAACCGTTACCGCCCATAGCTCCCAGACTGGAAATGGTGAAGCAGCCGCCCTGCATTTCTGCTGGAGTTAACTTGCCATCACGCGCTTTTTTGGCCAGCATATTGATTTCGTCTGCCAACTCAAACAAACCTTTCTTGTCAGCGTTGCGTACAACAGGAACCAACAAGCCATTAGGTGTATCAACCGCGATACCAATGTGTACAAACTTCTTGTGCACAATGCTTTCGCCATCTTGATGCATAGACACATTGAATGAAGGTTCAGCAACCAGAGCAGCAGCAACGGCTTTCACAATAAAAGGCAATGGAGTTAATTTGCTGCCACGCTTTTCAGCTTCGGCTTTCATACTATTGCGGAAAGCTTCCAGATCGGTAATGTCAGCATCGTCAAATTGAGTGATGCGCGGAACATTCAACCAACTGCGCGTCATAGCCTCGGCAGTCAGCTTCTTGATCTTGCTCATCTTAACGATTTCGATTTCACCAAACTTGGAGTAATCGATCACTGGCAGAGCAGGAATACCTGAGCCACCACCCAAAGAAGCACCTGATTGCGCCGCTTGCACAATTGGTTTCACGTACGCACGGATATCGTCTTTCTGCAAACGACCACGTGGACCAGTGCCAGACACCTTACCCATATCAACACCCAGTTGACGGGCCAGTTTGCGCACTGCCGGGCCAGCATAAACATCGCCAGTTTGCTCTACTTCTGCCGCAGGTGCAGGAGCAGCTTTAGGTGCTTCCACTTTCGGCGCTTCTGCTTTTGGTGCTGGAGCAGCTTCTGTTTTAGCCGGTGCTGCAACAGGAGCAGCTACGGCACCACCAAGGGTTGCCAACACACCAATCACTGTACCTTGAGATACTTTATCGCCTACTTTTACTGCAAGGCTAACAATTTTACCGGCAGCTTCGGCCGGGATTTCCATAGAAGCCTTATCGGTTTCCAATACAACCAGTGAATCACCAGCGGCAACTTCATCGCCCGCTTTCACTGCAATCTCAATAATCTCAACGCCTTCAGCGCCGCCAATATCAGGAACCACCATATTAATTTCAGCGCTGGCAGCCACCTGAGCAGGTGCTGCTGCAACGGGCGCAGCGGCAGGTGCGGCTACGGGAGCAGCTTGTGGCGCTGCAGCTGCCTCACCCTCGGCTTCCACCTCAAGCAGAATGCTGTCTTGTGAAACCTTATCGCCTACATTTACCTTAATAGCGACAATTTTGCCGGCTTTGTCGGCGGGAATTTCCATTGAAGCCTTGTCGGTTTCAAGCACGACAATTGAATCGCCTTCCGCAAGCACATCGCCCACTTTCACGGAGATTTCAATTACTTCAACGCCCTCTGCGCCGCCAATATCTGGCACTTTAATAGTTTGAATTGCCACTGTAGTAGTTCCTCGTTAATCGGTTATTGCTACATTTGATAAATGTTTTTGGAGAGGTACAAACAACATCGCCCTCTTTGTGAGAGGGCGATGGTCTTATACGCTCAATGGATCCGCTTTTTCCGGATCAATACCAAACTTCTTGATGGCCTTGGCAACCACATCAGCTTTGATCTTGCCCTGGTCAGCCAAAGATTTGAGCGCGGCAATCACCACGAAGTAACGGTTAACTTCGAAGAAATGACGCAACTGGGTACGGGTGTCACTGCGACCAAAACCTTCAGTTCCCAGCACTGTGTAATGACCTGGAACATAGGCACGCAGCTGCTCAGAGTAGGTTTTCAGGTTGTCAGTAGAGATGATGAATGGGCCTTCGGCACCTTCCAATACCTGAGTGATATAAGGCTTACGCTGTGCTGCAGTCGGGTTAAGCATATTCCAGCGAGTAGCGCGCTGACCATCACGGGTCAATTCATTCACACTGGTAACACTCCACACATCAGCTTCTACATCAAATTCGCTGCGCAGGATTTCTGCGGCAAAACGCACTTCACGCAGGATAGTGCCAGCACCCAGCAATTGAACACGGTTCTTGGCTTTGCCAGCACCTTTTTCCAGTTGGTAAATACCTTTGATAATGCCTTCTTCGGAACCTTCGGGCATATCTGGATGCTGGTAGTTTTCGTTCATCAATGAAACGTAATAGAACACGTTTTCATTGTCGTGGTACATACGCTTGATACCGTCCTGGATGATCACCGCCAACTCATACGCATAGGTCGGATCGTAAGAACGACAGTTAGGGATGGTGTTGGCAAATACATGGCTGTGACCATCCTGATGCTGCAAACCTTCACCGTTCAATGTGGTACGACCAGCGGTAGCACCCAACAGGAAGCCGCGTGCTTGTGAGTCACCCGCTGCCCATGCCAGATCACCAATACGTTGGAAACCGAACATTGAATAGTAAATGTAGAACGGAATCATTGGCTTTTTGTAGTTGCTGTAGGCAGTTGCTGCAGCAATCCAGGAAGCCATAGAACCCGCTTCGTTGATACCCTCTTCCAGAATCTGGCCAGTGGCGGATTCGTGGTAGGACATCATTTGGCCCGCATCGTGCGGAGTGTATTTTTGACCTTCAGACGAGTAGATACCTACGGTCTTGAACATACCCTCCATACCGAAGGTACGGGCTTCGTCGGGTACAATCGGCACGATTTGCTTGCCGATTTGCTTGTCTTTCACCAGGGAAGACAGGATGCGCACGAAGCTCATGGTGGTAGAAATTTCACGCTCGCCAGTGCTCTTCAGCTGGGCAGCGAATGCGTCCAGTGCCGGAACCAGCAGTGGATCGAAGCTTGGATCGCGCGATGGTACAAAACCTTTCAGGGTTGTACGGCGAGCTTTCATGTACTGCATCTCAGGGCTGTCTTCAGCCGGACGGTAGTAAGGAAGCTTCGGCAGATCTTCGTCGCTGATTGGCAGCTCAAAACGATCACGGAAAGCCTTCAGGCTTTGCAGATCCAACTCTTTCAATGAGTGAGTCTTGTTAACCGCTTGGCCGGTACCCATGCCGTAACCTTTAACGGTTTGCGCCAGGATAACGGTTGGACGGCCTTTGGTATTAACGGCTTGGTAGTAAGCGTTGTACACCTTGTGCGAATCATGACCACCACGGGCCAGCCCCATGATGTCATCGTCTGACAGGTCTTTAACCAGCTCCAGCAACTCCGGGTATTTGCCGAAGAAGTGTTCGCGGGTGTAAGCGCCACCGTTGGTCTTGTAGTTTTGCATCTCGCCATCAACCACTTCGTCCATGCGTTTTTGCAGCAGGCCGGTTTTGTCTTTGGCAAGTAATTCGTCCCAACCACGCCCCCACAGAACTTTAATTACGTTCCAGCCGGCACCGCGGAAAACACCTTCCAGCTCTTGCACGATTTTGCTGTTACCACGCACAGGGCCGTCGAGACGCTGCAGGTTACAGTTGATCACGAAAATCAGGTTGTCCAGCTTCTCACGGGTAGCCAGGGAAATTGCACCCAGGCTTTCCGGCTCATCACACTCACCGTCACCCAGGAATGCCCAGACTTTACGGTCAGTTTTCGGAACCAAACCACGCGCTTCCAGATAACGGTTAAAACGCGCTTGATAAATAGACTTGATAGGTCCCAAACCCATAGATACGGTTGGGAACTGCCAGTAATCAGGCATCAACCATGGGTGTGGGTAAGACGACAAACCACCGCCGTTTACTTCGCGACGGAAATTGTCCAAATTGGCCTCAGTCAGACGGCCTTCAACATAAGAACGGGCGTACATACCGGGAGAAACGTGCCCCTGGAAATAAATCAGGTCGCCGGGAGTCTCGCCATCGTTGCCGCGGAAAAAGTGGTTAAAACCTACATCATATAAAGTTGCTGAAGAGGCGAAGGAAGCAATATGACCACCCAGGCCTTCATCGTTATCATTGGCCTTCATTACCATTGCCATGGCATTCCAGCGAATAATTGAGCGAATTTTACGCTCCAACTTGGTATCACCAGGAGATTGGATTTCTTTATCTACTGGAATGGTATTGCGATAGGGAGTTTGAATAGAAGAAGGCTGCTCAATGCCATGGTTTACAGCGGACTCGGACAGAGCTTTCAGCAGCTCGGCAGCACGGTCTTTACCGGCATGGCGAACAACTGATTTAAGGGCGTCGAGCCACTCTTTAGTTTCAATGGCATCAATATCTTGTAGCATTCAAATCTCCTCAGCTATGCGCAAGTGCGCATATCACGTAGCAGTAGTATCTATTTAGGAATTTGGATCTGGGCTTCGCACAAAATTTGCACAAATGTGCAGGTTTTTCATGGAGTTACAGGAGGAAGATTCCTTTTTCTTGTGTAAAAAATCCCCGAATTCTTGCATAAGTGGGAATTTTTTACCAGCCCTAGCCAA